>NZ_LZMO01000312.1:0-24732 GCF_001665715.1 Gordonia sp. 852002-10350_SCH5691597 | reverse complement strand
CCGCGCGGCCGCCTGCGTGGACTCGACCACGACGAGGTTGCCGCCGCAGCGCGGGCAGTGTTCACGCCCGTCCCGGTGCGGTGCCTGAATCCGGCACCGCGGACACATGTCGTACATCGTGGCGCCGCTACTTCGCGTCCTGAGGGGGAGCCTTGTCGCCGTCTCCGGAGTCACCCGGTCCCGTCTGCACCGGCTTGCTGTTCTCGATCCACGCGAGCATTCCGCCGCGCACACACGAGCCGTCGATTCCCGCCTGCTCGAGGTACTGCAGGACGCGCATCGAGCGTCCGCTGGAATGGCAGATGACGAGGAGTTCTGAGTCCAAGTCGATCTCGTCCAATCGGCCGGGGATCTCGCCGAGCGGGATGTGCAGTGCACCCCTGACATGCCCCGCGTTCCATTCGTCGTCCTCGCGCACGTCGAGGAGGACACGGCCGGGCTGATCGGTGAAATCGTCCGGCAACTCGGTCACCGGTACCTGTGGAATGTCGCCCATGCTCACGTTCCCATGTTGGCACATCACGCGGACGCGGAACTGCCACCTCGCGCGAACTCGACGACCCGGCGTCGTGAGGACTTGATGACCTCTCGAAAGTGTCGATCAGGTGCCGGACACGCGATTTGACAGTGCCGGGCCTCGCCGACGCCATCCACACCCGATTATGTATGTCTACATAACGCTATCCACATGGGGGTTTGACAAGCGCCGCTTGAGGCAACTCGCGTGAGTATCAACCTGTGAATGAGGCTGTGAAAATGTGGACAACTTGAGCTCGAGTGTCCACAACGTGTGATCCCGGTCACTGATTCGCAGGTCAGCCAGCATATTCTGTTCACAACAGTGAAGTTGTCGCCGCTGTCGCGAAGGACTCAGTCGAGATCACAAGGTCTGTGGATAACGTGGGGACAACTGTGGACGAGTTGCTCAGCGAAAGTCGATCCGCTGGGTTTTCTCCACAGCGGACAGAACTCCCGAGACGGCGGCATCGGTGAGCGCCGCAGCGCCCGACGGTCCGTTGAGCAATCGAGCGAGGATCGGCTTCGGGGCGGAAATCACCGTGATCTCGACGTCGGGGTAGCGTTCGGCAACCACAGACCGCATCACTCCGATGCCGTCGACGAGTCCGACATCTCGGGCCTTCGCGCCGATCCAGATGTCGCCGTTGAACAACTCCTCGTCGGTGCCGGCGAGCTTCTTTCCACGGCGCTGCTTGACCCACGCGATGAACGCCTGGTGCAGTTCGGACTGCATTCCCTTGAGCCATTCGACGTCGTCGGCGTTCTCGGGTGAGAAGGCGTCGAGCCGGGCCTTGTTGTCGCCCGCGGTGTAGAGCCGACGCTGCACCCCGAGCCGGTCGAGTACCTCGTTGAAGCCGAACCCCGATGAGACGACACCGATCGACCCGACGAGCGAGGTGTGCGCGGCGAAGATCTCGTCGGCCGCGCACGCGATCCAGTAGCCACCCGACGCCGCGATGTCCTCGCAGAACGCCAGAACCGGTACGCCCTTCTCCGACGAGAGCTGCCTGATGCGCTCGGCGATGTACTCCGACTGCGCGGGTGACCCGCCCGGTGAGTTGATGACGACCACGACCGCCTTGACGTGCTCTGTCTCGAAGGCGCGCTTGAGCATCGGCTCGACCGAGTCGATGGTCATCCCGCGACCCGCTCCGACGTGCCCAATGACGCCATCGAGGCGCACCACCGCAACCTTGTCTGCGCGGGATTTCTGGAACTTCTTGACGATCTCGCCGAGGGGCCCGTTCATTGGATCGAGTCTAGTGCGCTAGTCCGACACGTCCCGACGCGACGCTGGTCTCGACCGTAGACTCGGGAGCCGTGGACATCCGGTGGCTCACGGCGTTTCTGGATTTTCCAGCCGACCAGTTCGGCGACGAGGTCACGTTCTGGCGTGCGATCGCAGGCAGTACGGTGTCACCGCCACGCGGTGATCACCGCGAATTCGCAACCCTCGAACCGTTCAGCGGCCACCCGCACCTCCGTGTGCAACGGGTCGGGTCGGGTCCGGGCGGCGTACACCTCGACCTCCACGTCGACGATCCGAGGCTGTCGGCGCTCGAGGCCGTCGAACTCGGCGCACACATCCGCGACGATCTGGGCGAATTCCTCGTCCTCGAATCGCCCGCCGGATTCGTCTTCTGCCTCGTCGATTGGACGGGCGAGTCGTCGAGGTCGCGACCGATCCGATGGCCCGACGACACGATCAGCATCATCGACCAGGTGAGCATCGACGTGCCCGCGAGCCTGTTCGACCGCGAACTCACCTTCTGGGCACAGCTCACCGGCAGGCCGACGCAGGCCACCTCGCGGCCCGAACTCGTTCGCCTACAACGTGATCCGCGCCTGGCCGTCGGAATCCTGCTGCAGCGAATCGACTCCGCCGGTCCGACATCGGCCACCGGGCACGTCGATCTGGCAGCGAACTCGGTGCAGCAGGAGGTGGCTCGCCACGAGGACTGGGGTGCGCGCGTCGTCGAACGTCTCGACAACTGGACCGTGATGGCCGATCCCGTCGGGCGGCCGTACTGCATCACGTCACGCAATCCGCGTACCGGCGACTGAACTGCGCGGCGGGACTGATAGCGAGCCAGGTGGGTCAGGGGCCCGGGTGGGTCAGCGGCTCGGGTGGGTCAGCGGCTCGGGTGGGTCAGCGGCTCGCCCGGAACTCCCGGAGGCGCTCGATCTCGGAGTCGAGTTCTGCGCGCTGCACCCGGGTCGGTTCGGAAAACAACTCGACGTCGACGTCGGGTCCGTCGCCAGGGCGCCACATCCCGGCGAGCCAGCCGTCGACGAGCACGAACCCCGGCGAGCGACCGTTGGGTGTGACAGTGCGTCGGTACGCGGCGTCGTCGGCGATCCGGTAGCGGTCGGCCTGCGCGACGAGGATGTGGTCGAAGGGTGCGATCAGCCGCACCGGCGCAGGCTCGTCGGGGTCGGCGAGTGGGAGGCCGTCGAGGTCGAAGAGGACCTCACCCGACGGCCCCTCCAACTCCACAAGTTCCCAATCGGCGGCCATCTCGTCGAGCAGTGGGCGTAGGCGCGTGAGCCCCGACCACGTCGCGATCGCCTTGGGCGAGGCCGGACCGAAGCCGCGAAGGTACAGGCGTATCAACTCTTTTCGAGCGTCGTCGCCGACGAGGGCCGGCTCACCGGGGCCGATCCAGTCGTCGAGGAGTTGGTAGGTGGGTGCGCCGCTGCCCTTCCACAGTCCGCGCGGGGGCACCTGGACGAGCGGCAGTCCACACCGCGCGTGGGCGGCGAGCGCAGCTGAGTCTTCGTCCGGATGCCGTTGCGCCAGTGCGCTTTTCAACTCGGCGCCGCTGAGTGCTCGCCCGCGAAGTAGTTCTGCTGCGTCGGCGTGGACCGCCTCGGGCGTCGACGAGACGAGCGCATGGCTTCGGTTCGCCCGCACCCCGGCGTCGATCGTCTCCTGCGCCAGAGCACGAATCCACCGCGCGTCGAGGCCGTCGAGTAGGAAGACGGTGCTGCGCAGGAGCGCGATCCTGACCACTTCGCGGTCGGTGAGCAGAGCGTCGAGCTCATCGGGACGAAAATCGTCGATCCGCGACGCGAGCGCATAGAAGGCGCTCGACGGATCCTGCGACTGGATCCCGACGATGCGGTCGATGACCTCGATGGCATCCTCGTCGACTCGGGTCAACAGATGCTGACGCGAGAGCAGTGTCCGATTGGCCCGCCTCGGCGTGATTTGAGTCATAGCGTGAAGTGTGTCTATTATTCTGGCTAATCGCACATCGCTGTGATGCCAGTCACTATTCTTGGTCCTGGTAGCACGCAGCCGGCAACACGCAGTCAACAACGAGTACCGACAACTCGGGACGAGGTTTTCATGGCCGTCAACGCTTCGGGACAACCACGAGTGGCGCCGACGCGTCGCGGCGTTCCGAACGCGGTCCACAACGTCCGGCAGTCGTGCGTCACCATTGGACTCAGCGTCGTCGCGTTGCTGGTACTTCTCTTCGCACTGATTCTCTACTGACCCAAACTCATTGGGGTGCAACACTTCTCGCTTCCGTCCGGCCTGCACGCGCCTGTCGCTACTTCAACTCGACTTGAGGTTTGTTGGTTCGTGTTTGTTGCATTCCCCCACTGTCTGGGGAAGGCTGGAACTACCCGCGCGAGCGTCCACAACACTCAGTAATGGCCCCGCGCGAGACCAAGAGCAGTAGCCGAAGCAGTGCCCGACGGTATGAGTGCTCGCAGGTTGAGCACAGACTCGACGGTTTGAGCAGAGAGAGGAAACCCGTGGCTGAATACACCTTGCCGGATCTTCCATACGACTACGCGGCACTCGAGCCGCACATCTCCGGCAGGATCATGGAGCTCCACCACGACAAGCACCACGCGACCTATGTGAAGGGCGCCAACGACACCCTCGCCAAGCTGGCCGAGGCTCGTGAGGACGGCAGCATCGCCGGAAAGGTCTACGGACTCTCGGCGACCCTCGCCTTCCACCTCGGTGGTCACACCAACCACTCCATCTTCTGGAAGAACCTGTCGCCCAACGGTGGCGACAAGCCGGAAGGCGACCTTGCCGCCGCGATCGACCAGCAGTTCGGCAGCTTCGACAAGTTCCAGGCGCACTTCAGCGCCGCTGCCACCACGCTGCAGGGTTCGGGCTGGGCGATCCTGGGTTACGACACCATCGCAGGCAACCTGGTGATCCTGCAGCTCACCGATCAGAGCGGCAACATCCCCGCCGCGATCATCCCGATCGTGCTGCTCGACATGTGGGAGCACGCCTTCTACCTCGACTACCAGAACGTCAAGCCTGACTACGTCAAGGCTTGGTGGAACGTCGTGAACTGGGCCGACGCCGCTGAGCGTTTCGCCACCGCGACGAAGCAGGGACCCGGCCTGGTCGTCCCGGCCTGATGTAGCGGGTACACCACGCGCGAACCACACGCGGCGGCCACCGGAAGGTGGCCGCCGCGTCGCGTTGCGGGTGGGCCGCCTGCCGAGCTCCCCCGCCGGTCGAGCCGCCCCACGACAGTGGTTTCGACTCGGGTGCTCGCTACGCTCACGCCCGCTCAACCAGCGGAAACTGGCTCGATCAGCGGGACCTCGGCTCGACCGGCGGGTGGTCTCGACACGCTCGACCTTCAGAAACCCGCCTACAGCACGGCCGAGAGCGTGATCGCGGCGGCGCAGACCAAGGCCAGCAGCACGAGCGCGATCACGTCCCGCCGTTGCGGGCCGGCGGTCGTCGCGGTGAGTCGGCCGGTGCCGCCGCGGGCGGTGATCGCCTCCGACATCTCCGAACTTCGACGCAGCGCCGACGACATCGCCGCTGTGACCATGTCCATGATCCCCATCTCGGCGGACGGGTGATCCGACCGCCCCGACGTCGGCCGCAGGCGGTGGACGGCGACGAGTAGTCGGATCTCCTCGATCAGCAGCGGCAGGCCGCGAAGGCACAGGGCGATGCACACGGCCCACTCGTCGACCGGCATCCTCAGCTTCCGCAACGGCCACATCAGTCGCGAGAGTGCAGGCGCGACCTCGGCCATCGGGGTTGTCCAGATGACCAGGATGGAACTCGCGACCAGCACCAGACCCAGCGCGGTGGCACGAAGGAACAGGATGATCGCCTCGAGGCCGAACGACGCGTTGACCGCAGCGCCGATGGCCATCAGTCCCCAGAACCACCAGGGCGGACGGGGAAGCGCTCCGACCGGAATTCCGGCGATGATGGCGGTGACGAGCATCACCCCCGCGACGAGCCCCAACGACGGCCAGGTCGGCAGCACCACGGTCATCAGACCCAGCACGAACACACCGATCAGCTTGGTGCCCGCCCACAATCGGTGAATCGGAGAGTCGCCGGGCACCTGCCGCAGCGGGACGGTCCGCATGCTCATGGCATCCCCCGTTGTGTCGTGTCTGGCCCCGTCGAGCTGTATCCGGGCGCCGCGTCGGGCACCAGCGTTCCGTCGGCCAGGCGCACGCGTCGGGTACACAGTTGGCCCAGCGAGGCGAAATCGTGGGAGATGATCACGATGGTCATACCCTCGGCGCGCAGTTTCGCCAGCAGTGCCACCACGTCGTCGCGCGCCACCGGATCGAGGCCTGCGAGCGGTTCGTCGAGGATCATCACCTGCGGTGCCCGCGCGATCAATCCGGCCAGCACGACGCGTCGCATCTGCCCACCGCTGAGTGCGTCGACCCGACGAATCGCCATCGTCCGCGGGAGTCCGACCGATTCGAGCGTGTGCGCGACCTCGGTCGTGCCGATCTTGAGACCGCCGACCGCCATGATGTCGTCGCCGACGTTCTGCTTCTGCAACTGCAGGCGCGCATGTTGGAAGGCCAACCCGACCTCGCCGACGTGTTTGCTCACCGCCTCACCCTGCCCCGGCCGTTCCGGGAGGTATAGCAGGCAACTACCCTCGGTCGGCTCGATGAGTCCGGCCATGATCCACGCGAGAGTTGTTTTGCCGGAACCGTTTCCGCCGACGATCAACAACCCCTCGCCCCGATGCACCGTCAGGTTCACATCGTGGAGTGCATCCACCTCCCACGGCGATCCGCGCAAATACGTGTATCCGACGCCGTTCAGCGAGAGCACCGGTTCGCTCGTCGGCTCCGGACCCGAGCCCACCTCACCGCTCGACACCTCATGCCACGACGCGTCGAGTTCGAACTTCGTGGCGGCCCCCGCCTCGGCCTCGTGCAGCTCCGACAACCAGTCCGGGCGGTACGGCACGATACGACCGGCGACGAGGTGCACGACCCGATCCGCCGCGACGGCCTCCAGCGCCCTGTGCGTGATCATCACGACGGCGATGCCGCGAGTGCGCGGAAGGTCGCGGAGTACCTCGAGGAGTTCGGCGCGACCGGCAGGGTCGACCATCGACGTCACCTCGTCGGCGATGAGCAGCGCGGGATCTCGAGCGAGAGCAGCCGCGATCGACAGCCGCTGCTGCTGACCACCGGAGAGGTCGGACGTCTCGCGGTTGCCAAGGCCTGCCAGGCCCACCTCGGCCAGCAAGCCGTCGACGTCGACCTCGGTTCCTTCCGGGAGCCCCCAGACGACATCGTCGGCGACGCGCGCGCCGAGCATCTGTGTCTCGGGTCGCTGCAGCACCATGGCTGTGCCGCCGTGCCTGCCCAGTCCCGCGGCGCCGGGTCGGTGCACCGCTCCGCTCGTCGGACGCCTGCCCGCCAGGATCTTCGACAGTGTCGACTTTCCCGAGCCGTTTGCTCCGACGACGGCGATGAACTCGCCCGGTTCGATCCGGAGGTCGATGTCGGAGAGGATCTCGGGTCCGCCCGGCTGGTAGGAGAATCCCACGTGATCGAGCTCGAGGGGCAGCGGCGCCACCGGCCGATCGTCGTCACCGGCGTCGTCGAGCGTGTCTTCGCTGGGGATGTCGGCGAGCCGATCGATCACCGCACCCAGAATCCACCAGGCCACCACCATCGTGATGAAGGTTCCCGCGGCGCCCATCACCCAGATCCACACCCACCAGTACTGCTCGATGCTGTCGCGTAGCCCGTTGATGCCGTCGGCCAACGACTGCGCCGACGGCACCTTCTCAATCCAGTTGGCGAGTCCACCGATGGTGTTCGTCGTCGCTTTGATCACCAGCTCGCGCAGCGGCACCAGGATGAGCAGCACCACAACCGACACCCCACCGATCAGAGGAGCCGCGATCGCCGACACCCCCAATAGCGTCGGCCATCCACGACCACGACGTTTGATCTCGCCGACGACACCTCCGACGACCGCAGCGGCCAGCAGTGACGTGGCGGCCCTGGTCCCGGCCATCGCGAAGCTCACGGCCGCGGTCGAAACGGTCGCCGCAACCATCGCACGGGGCCGCGTACGCGCCCCGATCAGCGCGAGCGGAACAGGCGCGAGCACACGAACAGCACTGGCCAGCGGGATGACCGATCCGATGACGACCGCGGCGACAGCGAGTCCACCGAAGATCGCGATCCAGGCGATCTCGAGCGGACGCAATGCGCCGCGAGTCTTCACGCCGGGCATTTCGGACGGTGAGTGCACGTATCCATAGTGCCTGGTGACCCCGACCACGCCAGGGCCGCACCTGTCGTTACACCGTGTAAACGAAGCGTCACAACACGGCGCTTCGACTGGACGACGACCCGCAACGGGTGGATTCTCATCTCACGAACAGGGAGGTCAGAACATGCAGTCCTCTGTCCCGATCGGGCTCACACCGGTTCAACAACACGGGCATCTCAACGGAATCCTCATCTCCGGACGCTGGCCGGAATCGACACTCGAGTGGACCCAGACCCTCGTCGCCTCGGTGCGGATCGCGTGCCGCCCCGGCTTCCTACCGACTACGACGATCTTCCGCGTCGTCGAAGAACATCCCAATGACCTCGACGAACCCGCCGTCGGCATGATGGTGGCGATCGGGAACGTCGTCGACGACAGCTTCGTCGAAGCCGGCCGCTTCGACAGCAATCCACCCGCATTGGTGATGCTTCATCCACCGTCGCGCACCCGTCCGTCGCTTCCCGAATGCGCCGACGTCGCGTCCGGGTGTGTGTTGCTTCCCGGATTGCCGGAACTCGGTCTCGAGCACCGCGCCGGGTGGGCAGAAGCAGAAGCCGACGGCACGGTGGTCAACCTGCGCAACAAGGTCGGAATCGACCCCAACGCCGACCCCGACACCGCCGTCCTGGCCATGCTCCTCGTCGCCTGAGAGTGTCCGAAGCCTCGTTTCACGGGTGCCCGAACTTCGATTTTTGTGCCCCCTACCTGCACGAATATGGGTTTGCGATCTGTTGCAATCGCGTGTGAGGTCTGGCTAACCTCGACATCGTGATTGCTGCCCTCCTGTTGAGCTTCGGCGTGATCTTTGTCGCCGAGCTCGGCGACAAGTCGCAGCTGATGGCCATGACCTACGCGTTGCGTTACAAGTGGTGGATCGCTCTGCTCGCGATCACCGTGGCCACGACCGCGGTCCACGCTGTTTCCGTCTTCTTCGGCCATTTCCTCGGTTTGTCGATCCCGTCGAATGTCATGTCCATCGTCGCGGGCATCGCGATGTTGATCTTCGGCCTATGGACGCTTCGCGGCGACAGCCTCGACGACGCCGAGCAGGGCAAGGCCGACCGCGTCGGCAAGTCGGTGTTCTTCGCGGTGATGTCGTCGTTCTTCCTCGCCGAGCTCGGCGACAAGACGATGCTCGCCACCATCACGCTCTCAGCGCACAGCAACTGGCTCGGCGTGTGGATCGGTTCGACGATCGGCATGGTCGCCGCCGACGCCCTGGCCATCGCCATCGGCGCTCTCCTCGGCAAGCACCTACCCGAGCGGACCATCGCGATCGGCGCGTCCGTGCTCTTCTTCGCGTTCGCAGCGTGGTTGCTGTTCGAGGGTCTGCGCGACTCGTCGTCGGTCACGGTCATCGCGACACTGTCGGCGGTGGTGGTCCTCGCCGGTGTCGGGTCGTACTACATCCATCGGGTCCACCGCGCGGCAGCACTGGCCGCAACGGCACCCGCCGCCGAGCCCGCTCATAGCGGACATGCGTCTGACCAGCAGTGATCCCGCAGAGCCGGTAGTTTCCCGAGCGATCGGTCGGTTTTGGTAGGGGTTCCTACTTTCTGTGCTGAGTCCACCATTTATGGTGAGGCAGACCAGCTACCGAACGAAAGGCTCTCCCGATGGACATCTCCGGCTCTTCTGTACTCGTCACCGGCGCCGCATCCGGACTCGGAGCCGCGACCGCCGCGCGGTTCGCCGCCGCGGGTGTGCAGGTCTTCGGCCTTGATCTACAGCCGTCGATCGACAAGGCCGAGCCGACCGATGGCATCACCCTCATCCCCACCGACGTCACCGACGAAGCACAGGTGCAGGCGGCCATTGACACCATCGCCGAGGCCGGCGCGCCACTACGTGTTGCGGTCAACTGCGCGGGAGTCGGTTGGGCGTCGCGCATCCTGACCAAGGAGGGTCCGCACGATCTGGATCTCTTCCGCAAGATCATCGATATCAACCTCGTCGGCACGTTCAATGTCATGCGGCTCGCTGCCAATCAGATGAAGGACGAATCGACCGTTGACGACGACGGAACGCGCGGCGTCATCGTGAACACCGCGTCGGTGGCAGCATTCGAAGGCCAGATCGGTCAGATCGCCTATGCGGCGTCGAAGGGTGGCGTTCACGCAATGACGATCTCGGCCGCGCGCGACCTCGCACGCGTCGGGATTCGCGTCTGCACGATCGCTCCGGGAACGATCAGCACGCCGATGCTCGCGGGCATCACCCCCGAGTTCCAGAAGACGCTGGCCGAGGCCATTCCGTTCCCGCACCGCCTCGGCGAACCAGCGGAGTACGCACAGCTCGCGGAGTTCATCGTCGAGCACAACTACCTCAACGGCGAGACCATCAGGATGGACGGCGCACTGCGCATGGCGCCCCGCTGAGCTAGATGGCCGCCCTGCGCGGGGTCAGTCGCGAGCCTGGACCCCGCGCATGGTCGTCGGCACCTCGTGGCCGGGATCGACGTACGCGTCAACGTCCTCGGCCGCATCGGGATCCTCGCGCGCAGAATCCTCGACCACGAACCGTGACAGTCGGATGAGGGGTGCGGCCTCGGCGTCGAGTCCCGTGCCGTCTGCGGGGACCATCGGGCGCACCGGCCCCGACGCTCCGCCTTCGTCGCGGTAGGCCTCGACGGCGTCGCGCAGCATCGCGACCTTCACCTCGTCGTCGACGTCGTCGAACTCCTCGGGGACCAGCGGGCTCAACTGTGTCAGTGAGTCCCTGATCTCGACGACCTCACGGTGCAGGCGTTGTGTCGGCGATCTGCCCGCCTCCGGGAGCACCACCTCGGGGATTGCGCTCGTCAGGAGGCTCCACAACGGTTCGAGGGCGGCGGCGGCACGCCGATGGCGACGTCGTGCGGCCAGCTCGGTCCACCGCGAGTGCAGCATCGGAAAGCTGATGCCCACGAGAAATGCGACGATGCCGACGATGTCGAGGGTTCGCACCGCGATCAGCGAATTGACCGCGCCGATGAGGCCGCTCGCACTTCCGAGCACCGCGAGGACCTGCAGGACCGACGCAAAAGCGAGCAAGCCGAAGCCCGCGAGGAGCAGGCCGAGCGAGAACCGCAGGTACCCCTCCGACACGCGATAGAACTTGAACACACTGCGCACGCACGCACCGAATCCGTACGCGAGATACGCGCTGGCGATGATGTAGAAGAGCGCAAATCCCCAGTTCTTGAAGCTCCACTCGCTGACCGACGACGTCCGCAGCGAGTCCGGGGTGAACACCAGCGCAACCTGCAGACCGATCAATGCGACGACCAGCGGGAAGGCCTCGTGACCGGCACGCCGCTCGCGAGTGGCACGAGCGGTGGGAAAGAAGAACACGATGACCAACGCCGCCACGCCGAGTGCGAGCAACGCGTAGTACAGCCAGCGCGAACTGCCCACATAGACGTGCTCGTCGAGGTAGTGCGCGCTCGTTCTGGTGCTGACCACGAAGGCCAACGTCAGCGCGGAGATCGCCACCGTCATCGCGATGGCCTGAAGGCCCCCGCTACCGCGCCTGATCTTGTCCAGACGCCAACACAGCGCAAGCACGAAGGCGACGAGCGCGACCAGATTGATGATGTCGGTCATCTGAAGTCACCTCACAGCCAGCCTTTATGACCCCCGAGGAGCCGCTGTAGGCCCCGCACTTCTTTGTTGTCGGCCGTTGTCCCGACGCTGTTGCCCGCCGACTGTGCCCACGTCAGAATCATAGAAGCCAGCGTCTCGGCTTCCCACTCGCGGTCGTCGGAGTAGCACGTTCGACGCAGCGCGGCGTCGGATTCGTCTCCGGAAGCCGCCGGTGGGCCTGTCAGCGATGCCTCGCCGAGCATCTGGTGACCTGCGATGAGATGACCGAACTCGTGCACGATGATCTGATCTCTGTGCAACTGCGACGTGTTCTCCTGATAGAAGAAGTAGTCGGCATCTTTGGCCGCCAACCAGACACCATTGGGCATCCCCGCGGGCAGCGCGTACGGCAGTGGCCGGATCGGACGTCCACGCCGCTCGCCGTACCGCTCGCAGAGCTGGACGACGTCGAGCGGTAGGTCGAGGTCGAGGCCGTCGAGTGACCGACGAACAAGCGCCCACAGCGACCGCTGGCTGCGGCGCGAACCCTCATCGACCGACTTGTTCGACGTCACGGTGTCGCGGGGCCTGCAGTATCAGTCGTCGTTGGACAAACCGACGACGCGCAGGCGCGCCTCGATGGCGTCGACCTCGTCTTCAGTGAGACCGGCAGCTACGACGTCGGGCGGGTCCTTGGGCAGCCCCTGCTGCTCGCGCAGCACCTTGATCAGCTCGTTGACCACGGTCACCGAATCGCTCGACAGTCCGGCCAACCGGAATGCTGCAAGCTGGACGTCGGTGTCGGCCTGCAGCCGCATCAGATCAATCTCGTCGCGCGTACGCTGCGCTGCGCGATCTTCCAGGAAGTAGTGGACATCTACCCCGAAAGCCGCAGCGATTCCCTCGACCGTCCTGAACGACGGCGACTTGGCCTTACCCAAGCGAAGCTGACTGAGGTAGGACTCACCCAGCCTGAATCCGCGCTCCGTACTGCGAGCCGCGATCGCTTTGGCGCTGTACGCGCGTCCGTTTGGTCCTGGGACCGTACGAAACAGCTCTTCGAGCCGTCGAGCAAACAAACCCGGATCGACGGACGTGGAGCGTTCGTCGGACCCACCCCTACCGGCGTCACCCATGGGGTTATCCGTCCCTTGTGAAGTCATTCAACTCTCCGAAAGCCGACATTTGAACTTGCAAACATTAATGCCCGACACGCATCCCCAATGCAACGATGGGCATGCTAGACGCACAGCGTTCCCCCACGTGCGAGCTGGCAACCAGCCATAACGCCAACACCTTACGGCCTTGTGGCATTATTCACAGTTTGATCACGAACACCTCCCCGCGGGTGAACATTTCATCTCGATCTGATTACAGGATCGAGGGTAATGCGGACCAGGGTACCGTTTACTCGGCCGTTCACGACAGAAAACGGACAGGAGCGCAGTATGGCGCATCGCGTCAGCAGCAACCGCCGCCCGAAGCGGTCGCGCATCCCTGCAGTGATTCTCGCACTGTCTGCCGTCCTTCTCTTGTCCATCGGCAGCGGCATCGGTTGGGCCGACGAACCCGACGACTCGGGGTCCGGAAACGGCGGTTCCGACCACTCCAGCTCGCACCACGGCGGTGACTACGGCGGCGGGGGGCACGGCGGCGGTGATCACAGCGGCGGGGGGCACGGTTCGGGCCACCATCACACCCACACCCCGACTTCACCGACGCCACCGACCCCGGTCGACCCTTCGGGCGGTGAGACCTCGACCGGCGAGAATCCGTCGACGACCGAGCGCGGGCCCACAACGCCGTCAACCCCCGGCTCCACGACTGACACCGGCACCACGACTGACACCGGCACCACGACGACCCCGGGCACCACAACCGAGCCCGGTACCACACCCTCGACAACCACCACGACCCACGCCGGCGCAGGTCAGGGTGGCAATCCACCGCCCAACCCACCCGCGGGCCCTGGACAGTCGAATCCGGGACCGTCGAATCTCGGTCCCAACCACAGCGCGCCCGGGCCGGCCGCGCAACCGCCCGCGGCCGCGTTCGCGGTCCCACTGGTCGCGCCGCCTGCCGCAGCACCACCGGCAGCGCCCGCGCAGCCCCAGAGTCCCTCGACCGGCGGCGGATCGTCGTCGAACAGTTCGCAGGCGGGCAGCAGCTCGGGCACACAGCAGGGCGGTGCGCCGTCGAACAATGGCAGCGGCTCCGCCGCGGCCGCCGCGCAGGCACCACCGGCCGCTGCGCCCGCGAAGTCGGGTGGCGTCAGCCTGAGCAGCTTCACGGGGTTCGTCGCCGACATCGCGCCGGGTGCACTGCTACTTCTCGGCGCCGTCGCGCTACTCGGAAGCGGTTCGTTCCTCGACGCTCTCCGCTCGACTCGCGCCTGAGCGTCGGAAAGCGAGAAGGTCGTCGGCAAACGGGAGCTCACCGACGGCCGAGCCGTCTCCTTCACCGACCGCCGAGCCGTCCATCCACTCGCGTAGGACCTTGGTGGCGAGCACGTCGTCTTCGTTGTATTCGAGCAGTCGGTCACGCTGACTCAGGTCGACGTCGACGCCACCGATCCCGACCGCCCGCCGGTACCAGTCCATCGAGGCCTCGCCCCCGGCTTCCGCATCGCGCCACACGAAACCAGCAACGGGCGCAACACGTTTGAGCCCCTTGCCGTTCGGTGCGACAAAGTTGCGTCCCACCGCCTCGAAGATATCGACCCACTCGTCCGACGCGATGAACTGCTCGACCTCGGCCCGCGTCGGCATGCCGGGCTCATCGCCGAACCGATCGGCAGACGCGCGTAACCACCTGTTCTCGGCCTGCTGCGAGTAGCAGTACGCGGCGAAGGTCTTGCCCGCTGCGTGGGCGTCGGCGCGCTCGGCCATCAGCCACGTCCAGAACTCGGCAAACGCCCGTCCCTCGTCGGCCGTCGGCAGCGGCGTCCAGGTGGCGAAGCCGCGATAGACGACGTCTCGAGCGGGATCGGTGTTGTCCGTGAGCAGGGTGCCCCACAGGTACGCGCCGTCCTCGCCGAAGCTCTCCATGTCGACGTCGACCTCGACGTCGGCTCGGGCCACGGTCGGCTCCTCGACGCGACGGATGAGTGGAATGTCGGCGAGCCACGCAATAGCGCAGATGACCGCGTCGTCGAAGCTCTGGTTGGCGGGCCAGTCTGCGGGCGGGTCGCCGTCGTAGCAGGCGAGTTGATCGATCGTCGTGATCCCGACCGCGCGCAACGCGTCGCCCTGGTTGCCGTTGGCGACGAGGCTGACATCTCGACGTTCCTCCAGCTCAGGGCCGCAGCGCCCCCACCACGGACACCCGCGACACTCACCGATCCGACGCGGCGTCGTCGCGATATCTCCCGCCGCGACGTGCTGCCTGCGATCGAAGACCTCGCGATAGTCGGGAAGCGACGTCCCGACCCTGTGCACGACGATGCAGTCGGCGTCGAGTCCGATGACCCCTGCACGCAACTCGTCTTCTTCGACGTCGGGCGAGAGCCCCTCGTCGAGGAGCATCTGCGTCAGGTGTGCCAGTCGTAGCTGGTCGCGGCGGTTGCTTCGGGGCGAGCGGAACGGGTCGGGCGCCGGAATCCACCCCCACAGCGGACTGCTGACGAGGGTCGGTACCTCGCCGGTGTGCAGACGCGGGTTCTTCGCCGGATACGTCACGCGATGGTTCACCACAATGATCGGGATGTAGCCCGACGCCGCGTCGTCGGGCTCGCCGACGCGCAGCAGGAGCTCTGAATGCCCTCGTCTGCCGTGTTCACGGTCGGTCGGCAGCGTCGCATTCCAGATCCACCGCGCACCCGACGAGCATGCCTCTCGGGTGGCGGCAACGCGCTGCGCGTGCGGGCCGTCGTCGACGACGACAAACGTGTTCGACGGTTCGCCGCTGTGGAGTCCGAGCAGGAAGTCGCGGATGCGTTCACGTCGCAGCTGCGCAGACTCTTTGCGACGGGCCGCCTCAGGGGTGTCTGCCCGGTCGCGGACGAGGTCGGGATGGCTGAAATCCAGGGCGACCCGATGCTCGCATCCCACCAGGTCGCGTGGATGCAACACGGCCGCGGCCACACCCCACCTCAATTCTCACCGGCTCATCAGACATCTGTGCTGTCGATCGCACCGCCGGTGTGACGGATGTGATCGGTCTGTATCGAGCCTATGCAATGCTTGTAGCAAACTGGCGCAGGGAAAGGTGCCCGCATGGGATTGTTCTCGTCCGACGGTAAGACTCGTGCTCAACGACGCGCAGAAACCAAGGCCCTCAAAGCCAAGGCGAAGCTCGACGCGAAGCTGGCTGCGAAGGACAGGCGCAGGGCGTCCAAGGAGTTACACAAGTCGCGCACGAAGATCGTCGAGAAAGAACTCAAGGCGCAGCGCAAGACCTTGAAGGCCGAGGCAAAGGCGGCTCAGAAGGTCGCGAAGGCCGAGGCGAAAACCGTTGCCGCGAAAGCAAAAGCCACTGCCGACGCCAAGCCGTTCAGCCCCGCAAGCGTCAAGCGATTCCTCACCGTCGCACGACTGGTCGCGCCCATCGCAGTGCCCGTGATCTACCGCGTCGCAGTCGCAGGTCGCGGCAAGATCACCGAACTCCAGGCCAAGCGCATCGGCGTGTCGCCGGCGCAGTTGGTCAAGTACTCGGGCAGCGGCGCACCCTTGCTGGCTCGTATCGACTCGCTCCGCACGTCGCTGCAGAAGGTGTCGGCGCAGGACACGTCGTCGGATACCAAGCAGTTCGTCGACGCCATGACCGCTCGCCTCGACAATCTCGCCATCGCCGTCGAGGCCGCCGAATCGATGCCGCCGCAGCAGCGCAAGACCGCACACAGGGCGGTCGAGAACGAGTTGAGCGCCATCGACGCCGACATCATGGCCCGACTCGGCGTCCGCACGTAGCGACACCGCACTTCGACCCACGCGCGGCGTCGAACATCTCTGCTGCTTCGACGCCGCGCCTACGATGAGGACCATCCAGACCGACCCCAGGGGGCGTCCCGACATGACAGACCCGACTTCCGGCGAGACACCGTCCGACGACGCGTCGCGCAAGCCCGCCGCCGAGACGAACGACGCCGCCATGAAGGCTGTGCCCCCACACACGTCTGCCGCTGCGAAGTCGCCTGCTGAAAAGTCTCCCGCTGAGGCGTCTTCAACGCAGGAGTCCCCGGCCGAGAAGTCCCCCGCGGCGAAGAAGTCAGCGCCCGCCAAGAAGTCCACGCCCGCCAAGAAGCCACCTGCCGCGAAGAAGAGCGCGCCTGCCAAGAAGACTGCCGCGGCGAAGAAGACCACCGCAGCGAAGAAGAGCGCTCCGACGAAGAGTGCCGCGACCCCGTCGGCGGCAAAGAACGCCGCGAAGAAGGCCCCTCCGACCAAGGCCGCGGAGAAGAAGGCTCCCCCGAAGAGCACTCCCCCGACCACTCCTCCCGCTGCAGACGAACCAACATTGTTCGAGGCAGAGGCGCCATCGGCCCCGGTTTCAGAGCCGACGGGCCTTCAAGAGGCTGCGACGACAACCACGTCTGCGCCAACCACACCCCCGCCAACCACACCCCCGCCGACCGCTGCACCGGCACCTGCGCCGACGACCCCAGCACCTGCGGCACCGACAGCCTCCGACCCCGTTGCCGAATCCGACGCCGCGAGAGCAGGTTTCTCGCGTATCAGCTCGGGAAGGACCGAGGTTCCCGCCGCCAATCCGGCGATGCCAATCGCCTTCGGGGCGATCACCGGAGCCCTCGCGGCACTCGCCGTCGCGTTGCTGATCGTGCTGCGTTGGCGACGGCACCACCAGTAGCTCTTCAGCCCGCCGGTTGCCTCTCCGCCCGGCAGCAATTCCTCAGTCCGGCAGCATCTCAGTCAGTCGCACCTCAGTCCGGCAACGACTCCACTCGCGCGGTGATCGCATCGGCGATCGCCTCGGGCGCGCGCTGCGGCATCCAATGGTCGACGCCCTTCAAGACCACGAATTCGTATGGGGCGTCGATGAATTCAGAGCATGCTCGCGCACCTGCCTTGCTCAGAAAGTGGTCCTTGTCGCCGTAGAGGTAGGTGGTGGGCACCCGCACCTTGTCGTTCGCGAGCGAACCGATCGACGAGAACCGCATGGCGCGATACCAGTTGATCCCACCGGTGAGCGCACCGTAGTCGACGATGTCGCGCGAGAGTCGTTCGGAGAAGCCTGGATACATCTCGAGTCGCCCGCCCACACCGCCGCTGTGCTTCGCGCCGTAACCGATCACCAGTTCGGGCACCTTGGGCAGTTGGAAGAAACCCATGTACCACGATTTCAGCGCCTGGCCGCGGGGCATCGCACGCAGGAAGGCGCCGGTGTGCGGAACCGCCAACGTCGTCAGCGTGGCAACCCGATCGGGGTGACGGGTTGCGACCGTGTACGAGACCGCCGCACCCCAGTCGTGTCCGACGAGGTGGAAGCGTGGCGCGTCGAGTGCGTCCGCCAAGGCAATGACGTCGTCGACGAGTTCGCCGATTCGATAGTCGCGCACCGACTGTGGCCGCGCGCCAGGCGAATAGCCACGCTGATCGGGTGCAACGGTGCGCAGTCCGCGCTGGTTGAGTAGCGGTGTCACGTCCTCCCAACACGATGCGCGTTCTGGAAAGCCGTGCAGCAAGATCACCGGGATGTCCGACGCAGCACCGGGTATCGGACCGGAATCGACGACGTCGAAGGTCCATCCGTCTCGGCTGAACTCGGTGATCTTCTCGGTCATGGCTCTCCAGATGCTCGGTCGGATACTGCGCGGCGGGTGTGCGTATCGTGTGACGACCTCGGCGACCCACCCCCGCGCTCAGCGCGAAAGGTGGGCCGCCGACGGTGCTCTGACCCTACGTCAACTCGCGGTGCGTCACGTCAGCTTGTAGACCGTGGTGCCTCCGACCGTTGTGGCAGTGAAGTTCTGGGCCACCCAGGTCGAGATCGCGGAGTTGCCTCCGGGACCACCCTGACCACCGCCGATGTAGTACGCGATCTTGCCTTCCTTCACGTACTGCTTGAACTCGTCGAGCGTCGGTGCGGGATCGCCACTCCATCCGCCGATCGCCATGACCGACTTGCCCGTTGCGATCTCGATGGTCGCCGCCGACTGCGAGCCGCTGGTCGCCGCCGCCCAGGTGCTGTCGGTGTTCTGCAGTAGCTTCACCAGTTCAGCATTGGTCGACGACTCGCCACCCGGGCCACCCATACCCATGCCGCCACCGAACGAGCGCGTGCTCTGAGTTCCGCCGTTCGACTGGGTTCCGCCGTTCGACTGGGTTCCGCCGTTCGACTGGGTTCCGTTGGGAGGCTGACCCATTCCCGGCTGTCCCGAACTCGACTGCGCGGTGCCGTTCTGCGCAGTGCCGTTCTGTGCGCCGCCGTTCTGTGCGCTGCCACCTCGCGAGCCACTCGGACCGCCCCCGCCCGGTCCGCCCATGCCGCCCTGGACGCCGTTCGTCTGCACGGCCGTCGGGATCGACCCGTGGTGTGCCGTCGCGGCGGTCGCGATCGAGAATGCCGCTGTCCCTGCGAATCCCGCGATCGCGCCCGCGATGACGGAGGCCACGAACAGCTTCTTCAGTCCGAGCGCACCTCCCGCGAGCACTCCGATCACGGCGAGCACGGCCACCACGCCGATGATCCACCGGCACCAGACCGGACCCCACTCGTTGCGGTTGAACAGGACGATCGACCACCATGCGGCGAGACCGATCATGGCGCTCAACGCAATTCGTCCGTCCCAGGTGGCGCGACGTCGCCAGGCGAACACCCCACCGAGCGCCACCATCGCGGCTACAGCAGGCGCCAGAGCCACCGTGTAGTAGGGGTGGATGATGCCGCTCATGTAGCTGAAGATCATCGCGGTGACCAGGAGCCAGCCGCCCCAGGCGACAACCGCGCCCGCCTCAGTGCGATGAATACCGTTGCGATAGTCGAAGATCGGGAAGCTGCGAATCATCAGGTACACGCAGAAGGCAATGCCGAAGAGCGCGACAGGGAGCAACCATGAGATCTCGTTGCCCATCTCCGAGCTGAAGAGTCGACTCAGGCCAGTCGATCCGCCGAAGGAACCTCCTGCGCCGCCGCCACCGCCGCCAGGGCCTCCGCCCGAACCGCCGCTGATGCGTCCGACGCCGTTATAGCCCCAGACGAGGTCCATGAACGTGTTGTTCGTCGAGCCGCCGATGTAGGGACGTGAGCTGGCGGACGTCAGAATCGTCGCCACCACGAACCATCCGGCCGACACAACGAGAGCCACAGCCGCGACGATGAGTTGCCCAATTCGCTTGAGCCAACCGTTGTTTGCGAACAGCAGGTAGGCGAGCCCGAATGCAGGCAGCACCAACAGGCCCTGCAGCATCTTCGTCAGGAAGGCGAAGCCGAGCGCGACACCCACCAGCGCCAGCCACCGGCCGGAGTTCGTCGCGATCGCCCGTGCCAGGCAGTACCCCGCGGCAACCATCAAGAGCACCAGCAGTGCGTCGGGGTTGTTGAAGCGGAACATCAACGCGGCCGCAGGGGTGAAGGCGAGCACCGCGCCAGCGATCAGTCCCGCGGCGGTCCCCTGCCTCGGATCGGTGATCACTCGACGCATCGTCGCGTACATCAGCGCCACCGCCGCGACGCCCATCAGCGCCTGCGGCACCAACACGGCCCAACTGTTCATGCCGAAGATGCGCACCGAGAGTCCGGTCACCCACAGCGACGCCGGGGGCTTGTCGACGGTGATGAAATTCGACGGGTCGAGTGCTCCGAAGAACCACGCCTTCCAGCTCTGCGAGCCCGCCCACGCGGCCGCCGCGTAGAAGGTGTTGCCGTATCCGCTGGCGGAGAGATTCCACAGGTAGAGCACCGCGGTCGCCACGAGGAGTCCTGCAAGCGCGACCGGACTCCACCACACCGGACGCCCGGCCAATCGGCGACGCCTGGGCGTCGGTGGTGAATCGTCGGCGGGCGGCGATACGTCGCGCCGCTCCAGAACTGCGGTCATCATTCCTCCAGAATCTCGGTGTGAGGCAGAAGTCTCGGTTGGGTTCGTCTACCAGAATCCGAGACCCCGCTACCGCGACCCTGGACCCTCGCTGGGAGAAGTCTGTGAACGCGGGCGTCCGTCAGTCGACGAGTGCGAGCACCCTCGCCGGACCACCCGTTCCGCCCGCGAACCGAGGCGCTCCCACGACGACGCGCGCACCCGCGGGCGGAACGTCCGTCAGGTTGGCCAACGCCTCCACCGCGTACCGCCCGGCACCGAGAATCGCTGTGTGCGCGCCGACGCCGCCCTTGATGTCGACGCTCAAGGTGTCGGTCCCCAGCGCCGACACCCCCCGTTCGGTCACCAACATCTGCGCCGCGGCGGGATCAAACCCTGGCGCGTCGGCTCCGCCTGTCGCGGGTTGCCACCCGGAATGCAGCGCCACCAAGGCACGCGCCGGAATGCGACCGTGAACGCGTTCGTACCCTTCGACGTCGCGTTCTGTCAGGACCGCCCGCCGATTTCCGCGCGCAGCGGCCGCGATACTGATCACCACCAGCGGCACCACGAGGTCGCGCGCCGGTATCGCGTCGACCGTTCGCCCGCCTGCGATCTTGTGCGCCGGGGCGTCGACGTGGGTCCCCGAGTGCTCGGCGAACGACATCCACCTGGTGGCGAAGCCCGAGTTGCCGGGCCCGACTCGGGACGTCTGCACGCTGACCACCGGCGGGTTACCGGGCCACATCGGGAAGCCCGGTCCCAGTCGATGGGTGAGGTCGACGACTCGCGTCGCACCGGGCTGAGCCGAGGCGCGCGCAGGTCGCGACGCAATACCGACCCCGGCCGCCGCGGCGCCGGCCGCAGCGGTCATCTGCAACGCGGTCCGACGACTGAACCGCCTGGCTTCCTCGTGCGCATGCCGCACCACGTCGTCGTCACACATAGCTGCCGTCACACATAGCTGCCGTCACTCATCGCTGTCGTCACACATCACCGGGTCACACATGAATCAGGCTCCTGGTCGGATTCGTAGGATCTGATCGGTTCCGGTGTCCGTTCCGACGAGAAGCGAGCCGTCCCTGTCGACCGCCAGGGCACGCAGTCGCCCATACCGATCCGACAAAGCCTCGTCGACGTGGACGACCCGCGTTCCGCTGTCGTCGAGCTTCACCACAACCAACTTCTCGGCCTTCTGCGCCGCGATGACGACTGCCCCGTTCCAGTCGCCCCAGCCGCTGCTCGGCAAGAACTGCAGTGCGGGCGTTGCGATCGTCGGGTTACCCGACTTCCAGATCGGACCGACCGCACCCGGTACCCGCGTGGGGTCGGTCATCGGCACCGATTCGTCGTAGATCACTGGTGCGCGGTCGGGCCGGTAACCGTAGTTGGCGCCGGGCCGGATGAGGTTGAGCTCGTCGTCGACGCTGGTGCCCTGCTCGATCGAGTAGACCCGTCCGCTGCCCGGTTGCACCGCGATGCCCTGCACGTTGCGGTGGCCGAGCGTCGCGATCGGGCTCGCGGGGTCGGGGTTGCCGGCAGCGGGCCTGCCTGTTGCGGCTTTGACGTGTAAGACCTTGCCGCCCAACGACTGTCGACTCTGCGGGTACCCAGCCGTCGCGTTGTCGCCGGTGCCGATCCACAGAGTCCCGTCCGACGCCGCGGCCAACCCGCATCCCGCGTGTCTGCCGCCCGCGTTCAACGGGATACCTGCCAGCACCGTTCGCTCCCGCTGCATGCTCGACCAGTCCTGCGACACCCGCCACGAGGCGACCGTGACCTGCTGCCCGGTGTTCGGCCACGGCAGCGGCACGCTTCCGACACCTTGCGGAATCTTGGCGCCCTGCGCGACCGACGATTCGGTGCCTGCCTTCTCGGCCTGACATGAATAGATTCGACGATTCTGCGCGAATCCCGGATCAACCGCGAGACCCATGAGTCCGGCTTCGCGGTGCACCCAGAGCGCGCTCAAATCGGCCCGGACAGCCTTCGGCGCCTGTCCCGGCCTGATGGCCACGAAACGGCCGGCACGCTCGGTCACGAGAGCCGTGCCGTCTGGTGCGGTGACGATATCCCAGGGGTGGCTCAGCCCGGTCGCGATCGAACTGACCGCAAGGCCGGGCGTGGCCTTCGCTGACGGGGCACCTGCCACGGTTCCCGCGATACCGGCTGCGACGACACACGAGATCACACCGGTTTTGAGTACGCTGCGCTGCGGCGACATGGGCCAACCGTAACGGCTCACACGCGTCCGGGGATCGAGAACCCGACGAATCGCCCTTGGCGGGAGATCCCGACCTCTACCGTCCCGGCAGGAACTTCAGCGACCGCACCGCGAGCGGGGTGACCGCGCGGTAGACACTCTTCGGAACTCCGGGTGCCTTGTCGATGCCGATGAAGCGCTGCTCGGCGATCGTCTGCGGCTCGGTGTACTTGAGCAGCCCCTCTTCGCCGTGGCGTCGGCCGACACCTGAGATGCCCATGCCGCCCATCGGCGCTGCGGTCGACGCCCACGCTGCCGCGTAGCCCTCGTTGATGTTGACGGTGCCGGCGCGCAACTGCTCCGCGATCGCCTGCGCCTCGTCGCTGCTGCCAGCGAAGACGCTCGCGTTGAGACCGTAGTCGGTGTCGTTGGCCAGCTTGATCGCTTCGTCTGTGGAGTCGACCGGATACACCGACACGACCGGGCCGAATGTCTCGTTGCGGAAGCAGGTCATCTCGTCGGTCACGCCCGACAACACGGTCGGCTCGAAGAAGAAGGGGCCGAGGTCGGCGCGACGCTTGCCGCCGGCGACCACCGTTGCCCCCTTCGACACGGCGTCGTCGACGTGCGCTTCGGCCGTCTCGACCTGTGCGGCCGAAGCCAGCGACCCCATGTCGACGTTGAAGTCGTAGTTGGCCCCGAGCTTCATGTTGCGGACAAACGTGCCGAACTTCTCGGTGAACTCCTCGGCGATAGCCTTGTCGACGTACAGCCGCTCGATCGAGATGCACAACTGGCCGGAGTTCGAATAGCACGCTCGCGCAGCACCTTCGACGGCGTGGTCGATCTTGGCGTTGGCGGTCACGATCATCGGGTTCTTGCCGCCGAGTTCCGCGGAGAAACCGATGAGTCGACGCCCCGCCTGCTCGGCGAGCGAGGCTCCGGTCTCCGACGATCCGGTGAACATCACGTAGTCGCAGGTGGCCATGATGGCCTGTCCCACAACACTTCCCGGACCCGGGACCACCGCGAAGAGCGCGGGCGGCAGACCGGCCTCGTACAACAGCTCATCCAGCGCGAGCGAACAGTAGGGGGTTTGGCTGTCGGGCTTGATCACCACGCCGTTGCCCGCGAGCAGGGCGGCGACCGCATCCGAAACCGCAAGTGTGAGTGGGTAATTCCACGGGCTGATCACTCCGACGACGCCCTTGGGCTGATACCGCACCCGCACCTTGGTGGCACCGGGCAGCATGCCCTGCACCTTGCGCTCGGCGAGCATCTTGGGGCCGTGCGTCGCGTAGTACCGCGCAGTCAGCGCGACGTCGACAACCTCTTCCTGCGCGTACGAACGAGCCTTGCCCGTCTCGGCCTGCGCGATATCCATCAACGACGCCGCGTTGGCGAACACCAACTCGGAGAACTTCTTGAGCACCTTCGCGCGCTCTGCGGGCGACTGCTTGGCCCACCCCTGCTGAGCGGCACGCGCCCGCGACACCGCGGTCTCGAGATCCTCGGCGGTGGCAACCGGGATGGTCGCCATCTCGACGCCGCTGAACGCTTCGAGGATGGATCGGGTCGGGCGTGCGGCAGCGTTGTCGATCGCTACCAATGCGCCGAGTCGTTCGAAGTAGTCGGGGGTTGGCTTGGGCATCGGAGCCTCCTGCTGCGTGGGAAGTGGTCGAGAGTCGAGAAGTCGGAAGGTCAGGGTGCGACGAGGACGATGCCGTCGTCGTCGGAGTACACGGTGTCGCCCGGCGTGAAGGTGACTCCACCCAGCGTCAGCGGTACGTCGCGCTCACCTGCTCCGGTCTTGGTGGATTTGCGGGGATTGGTGCCGAGCGCCTTCACGCCGATCTCCATTCCACCGATGGTCTTGGCGTCGCGAATCGCGCCGTTCGCGATGATCCCGACCCAGCCG
>NZ_LZMO01000311.1:0-11015 GCF_001665715.1 Gordonia sp. 852002-10350_SCH5691597 | reverse complement strand
ATGGGCGCGTCTGTTAATAATCCCACGCCGGGGGTTTATTTGTTTGGCCTTCGGGGGCTACCCGACCTCAAACTTTTAACGCCGCCCCCGGGGGTGCTTTTACCGCGCCCCGGGGGGGGCCGGTTCCTAGTAGCGGGGACAGGATTTGAACCTGCGACCTCTGGGTTATGAGCCCAGCGAGCTACCGAGCTGCTCCACCCCGCGTTGGTGAACACCACGTTACAGGTGCGTTCGGCGCAGATGCAAATCCATTGCGCCAGCCGTCCTGACCTGCGGCAATGCGCCGAAAAGCGACGTCGAGAGATGCTGCGGTGACCGACGTCACCACAGCATCATCGAGCGAACCCGCCCTACCGACGTCACGACAACCGCACGCCCATCAGACCCGCGAGTTGCTGCGCGAGCGGATTGAGGTTGAGCTTGTCGGGGTCCCTCTTCGGCGTCGAGTCCCACGGCTGCGGAGTGTTGGGGTTGGCGGTTGAGACTCGTTGTGCGCCACGGGCAGCCGTCGGGTTACCGAAGGGCACGGTGCACTTCGCCTCTGTGTTGAACGGGAACTCGTCGTAGTTGATGTCGAAGGCCGGCTTCTCACGTCGAACCCGCGCGAGCATCGCGTCGGTCGACTCATAGCCCTGCGTGCACGCCGGCGGGTTATTGGTCTCCAGCACCACGCCGAAGTGGATCTGACCGTCACCCGGCGCCGTCGTATGCCCCTGTGCCGACAGCAGACTGAGCATCGCGAAGGTGTTTCCGATGTTGTAGCCCGCGGGCGCGATGGTGCGGGCCACCTCGGAGAGCTGCCCGACCACCTTGCCGATATCGCCACAATTGCGCTGGATGAGTGTGGAGATCTGCGTGGCCGAGGTCGTTCCCGTTGTCAGCAGCCTGCGCAGATCGGGATCCGACGACGCGAGTGTCGCGGTGATCAGATCAAGGCTGCGCGACCACGCCAGGATCTGATCCGACTGCGCCGCTTGCGTCGCGAGCACGGAGTCTGCCGAGTTGATCAGCGAGATTGCCTGCGGCAGTGAGTCAACCCCTGAGCGCGAAAGCTTCCCGAGCGAGTCGACGAGCCGTGTGAGGTTATCTGCCTGCCCGTTGAACGCCGCGCCGAGCTGGGTGATGACAGTGTGGAGATCGTCAATCGGGATCGACGAGGTGAAGTCGAGCGCCGACGACACGACGTCTTCGATCGGTGGCGGGACGGAAGTCTTGGTGATGACCGATCCGTCGTGCAGGAATGGCCCGGAACCCGACTGCGGTCGCAGATCGACGTACTGCTCACCGATGGCCGACCGATTCGCCACCACGGCAACCGAATTCGCCGGAATGTCAGGTCCGGAGGACTCGAGGATCAGCGGCACCGTGACCCCGTCCGACCTGAGCGTCAGTGTGCCGACACGACCCACGGGCACGCCCATATAGGTGACCTCGGCGTTGGTGAAGATCCCACCGGACTCCGGCAGATGAGCGTCGACCGTGTAGATCCCCACGCCGACAACACGATTGAGATGCACGTAGCGGATGCCCGCGAAGACCGACACCACAAGCCCGGCGATGATCAGCACAGCGATCTGGATTCGAGCGAGCCGACTCAGCGGTGGCATCTTCCCCGACCTCCCCAACGAACAATCAGCACCCGGCTTATCGAGCACTCGCGATTGTCACATTAGCCATCGTCATCGACGATGCTTGCATCGTGAACGATCGATGTGACGGTCCCTTGAACCACGGCTTTCAGTGCGCCAGAGCACATTTGGATGCGCGATGAGACCGGCGAGACAAGACCCCACAACGACTCTCGGCGTCGGACCACAGCGGTCCGACGCCGAGAATCGGCCGTTACTCGAGGTCAGTTGCCGGAGGGCAGCGCCTCGTAGTTCTGCACAGCCTTGTTCAGCCGGTCGAGCGCCTGCCCGTACGCGGTGAAGTCGCCCTTGCTCTGCGCATCCTTGAGCTGGCCGAGTGCAGCACCGATCTCCTTCACCGCGGCGTCACGCTGCGGAGACGACGGCCCCTGCTGGCTCGGTTGTGTCGGCTGCGCGATGGGCTGTTGGCCATCGTCGCCGACGTCGACCGGACCGTTCTCGGGTGTCGTCGCCTGGGCGGGTGAAATACCCACCTGCTTGAGCGCCTCGGCCACCGTCGCGGCGTAGCCGACGCGGGCCTCGTCGCTGGCGGCGTTGTAGTAGACCAGCACACGGTAGAGCTTCGGTATCGCGGAGTCGTCGGTCTTCGACTGCGTGTACATCGGCTCCATGTAGAGCACGCCGTTCTGTCCCACCGGAAGGGTGAGCAGATTGCCGTAGGTGACCTTGGTGGTGTCCTCGACCTGTTTTCGGTCGGATGCCACGGGTCCGGCGCTCTTCATGTTCTCTTGCGCCTGCTGCGGTCCGACGGTCTGCTTGGTCGTCGGCAGTGTCTTGACGGTGATCTTGCCGTAGTCGTCGGGGTCCGACGACGCCGTCATGTACGCCGAGAGGAATCGACTGTTGAAGCCGTTCATCACCGTCGTCAACTGGAACTCCGCCTGCGGCCCGCGCGGCGATGCCGCGGTGAAGTAGTACGGCGGCTGACTCAGACCCTGCTGCGTCGCGTCGTCCTTCGTCGGGTCGTTCGGGATCGACCAGAAATCGTTGCTGCGGAAGAACGTTCCCGGGTCCGACACGTGATAGCGCGACAACAGCGCGCGCTGGATCTTGAACAGGTCCTCGGGATAGCGCACGTGCTGCTTGAGATCAGCCTGCTTGTCGAAGTCGCTGCGCGGCTTGACCGTTCCAGGGAAGACCTTCATCCAGGTCTTGAGCACGGGGTCGTTCTGGTCGACCTCGTACAGGGTCACCTTGCCGGTGTAGGCGTCGACGGTCGCCTTCACCGAGTTGCGCACGTACGACACCTGCTTGTTGACCTGCGTCCGGCCCGTCTGGCCGCGGTTGAGCTCCTGAGCATCGGTCGTCGCATCCTGCAGCGACGTCTTCTGCGCGTACGGGTATGTCGCAAGAGTGGTGTAGCCGTCGACGATCCACTTGATCGACCCGTCAGCCATCACCGACGGATAGGTCTTGGAATCGACGGTCAGCCACGGTGCGACCTTCTTGACGCGGTCTCGGGGGTCGCGGTTGTAGATGATCTTCGAGTTGGAGTTGATTGCGCCCGAGAGCAGGATGTTGCGCTCGGTGTACTTGACCGAATACAGCAACCGGTTGAACCAATTACCAAGAGAGACACCCGAATCGGCACTGTAGGTGTAGTTCTTGCCGTCGAGGTCGTACTCCTTGTCGCCTCCGGTCGATCCGACGATCGCGTAGTCGGGATCGACTTTGGCGATCAGCTCACCGAAGTAGATACGCGGCTGGCTGACCTTGATCGGAGCGTTGGCCTTGTAGTTCTCGGTCTGGTAGTTCTCCAGGTCGCTCACCGCGAAGACCGGCAGGCCACCGCGATCGCTCTCGGCATCCGACGACGCTTCGTCGACGGTGTTCGCCTGCGCGGCGATGAATCCGTTGCCGTGCGTGAAGACGGTGTGCTTGTTGATCCAGTTCTGCTGGTTGGCGTCGAACTTGCTGGGATCGAGTTCGCGTGCGGCGACGATGAAATCGCGCTGCTGACCGTCGACGTTGTAGCGGTCGACGGCAAGCTGAGTCGGGAATCCGTAGAAGTTCTTGAGCTTCTGACGCTGGGTGAACGCAGGCTCGATCACGTTGGGATCGAGGATTCGGATATTCGACAGCGTGGCGCTGTCGTTGTTGACCGCGACAGGATCGGCCGGTTGCTGGGTCCAACTGCGTTGATACTCGACGTCGGTGCCGTCGACGAGGCCGTACGCCTGTTTCGTCGCGTCCATATTGCGTTGGATGTATTCGAGTTCTTTTTGGGCCGCGTTCGGCTTGACCGAGAACTGCTCCATCGCCAGCGGCCACCCGACGCCCATGACAAGCGCGGTGAACAACATCAGCACGGTCGCAAGCGCAGGAACACGCAAATCCCGCATCACCGCGCCCGCGAAGAATGCGGCCGCACAGATGATCGCGACGACCATGAGGATCAATTTCGACGGCAATACCGCATTGATATCGGTGTAGCTCGCGCCGGTGAAGATCTCCTGTTTGCGCTGACTCGACAACAGCGAATACCGATCGAGCCAGTACGACACCGCCTTGAGCAACAAGAAGGTTCCCGCGAGGACAGCCAATTGGATACGGGCGGCGTTGGTGATCGAGTTGCCGCCACCGCCGAGACGAATGCCGCCGAACAGGTAGTGGGTGATCAGGCTCGCGAAGAACGAGATCACCACGATGATGAACAGGATGTTGAGCACGAACCGATAGAACGGAAGGTCGAAGGCGTAGAACCCGACGTCGAGGCCGAATTGCGGGTCGCGTTGCCCGAACTCGGTTCCGTGCAGGAAGGTCTGCACCGTGGCCCACGAACCCTGCGCGACGAGCGCGAAGATCAGCCCGATGAGAATCGGCGGGATGATCGCGTACCAGCGAATGTGGCCCATGATCGAGGCCCGGTACCGCGCCAGTGGATCATTCGGGCCGCTCGCGGGCACGAAGACCGGGCGCGACCGATAAGCCAACGCAACGGCGCCGAAGATCAGACCACCCGCGACGATCCCGACGATGAGGAACAAAGCGATGCGTGTCCACACGATCGTGGAGAACACCTCGGTGTATCCGACGTCGGACATCCACAGCCAGTCGGTGATGATGCTGACGAGCCGTGGCCCCACCAGCAGCACCACGAGGATGGCCACACCCACCCCGATGGCGATCTTGCTCTTGCGCGACAGTGTCGGCATGCCCGCCGGCCCGCGTACGCCCACTAACCCACTCTCCCAGTGCCATCGTTCTCGGTGCGATCGGTGTTCTCGGTGCGATCGGTGTTCTCGGTGCGATCGTTGATTTCACCACGATCATTGCAGGGCGTACCCGGTTCGGTCATTTCGGACATCTCCGGGGCTGCCGCACCTCGACTGCGCGATCGTGGCATTCACTGTACTGTCCCCGCGCCGACCCCATCGGAGGACGTGTCCGCGGTACATCTGCACAACGCAGCGGGCAGTATGGAGTTCCATGACCGACGAGCACACAGGCCCCGACGACGTCGGCACGTTTTCTCGTGACGATCTGGGCAGCGCACTGCACGACGTACTCGATCACGTGGAATCCGGAGGCTGGGGCCAGCCGCCGCAACTGTTCGCCCTCGTGCCGACGAGTCTGATCGCCGCGCAGAATCCGGGGCTCGTCGACGAGGACGACGACTCCGCGCTGAGTCCCGTCGCGCAGGACCCACTCGAGGTCGCCGCGGGCGACGAGCCCTACGCACAGCTCGAGGAGTTCTTGGCGACAGCGACGTGGAGTCCGCCGGTGGAAGGGGTCGCGCTGGTCCTGGAGATCGTCGTGTTGCCTCCGGATGCCGAAGGTGACCTGGACTCCGCATTCGAACCACTGCTCGGCGATCCGGCCGCGAGCGAGTCCGCAGCGCGCGCAGCGGCCCGCAGACACCCGTCGGCGCGCACGGCACGCCTGGCGGTCGGCGCCCTGCGTGAGGGCAAGACGCTGTCGTTGATGCGGTTGCAGCCCACTCCGGACGACGATCCCGATGCTCCGATGGAACTGCTCACGCATCCAGAACTGGCGTCGACGCTGCAGTCGGCTCTGGCCGCCACGCTCGACGACCGCGGACCACAGGCCTAGCACTCAGCGGGATCGACGCCGCGTCAGCAGTGAGGTGCGTCCTTGCCGGCGCGCACATCGTCGAGCGCCGAGAGCGCGGAGTCGAGCGAGTTCACCTTGACCAGTTGCAGTCCGTCGGGAGCGTCGGACTTGGCCTCGGTGCAGTTGCGTTCCGGCACGAGGAAGACGGTCGCTCCGGCTTCACGGGCGGCGCGGGTCTTGTGCGTGATCCCGCCGATGGGGCCGACCTGACCGTCGTCGGCGATCGTTCCGGTGCCCGCGATGAACTTGCCGCCGGTCAGCTCGCCGGTTGAGAGACGGTCGATCACCGCGAGTGTCAGCATCAGACCGGCTGACGGGCCGCCGATGTCGCCGACGTTGTAGGTGATCTTCAGGTTGGGGTCGGCGTTGACCACATCCGGCGTGAGTCCTATGTAGGCGACGTCGTTGTCGTCGGGGCGAGCGGCCGCAGTGACCGTGACGGTTTGCTTGGTGCCCGCGCGATCGATCTCGATCGGGATCTGCGCACCCGGCTTTTGCTTGCGTACGGCCGACTGCACATCCTCCGACGTCGACACCGCTACCCCACCGACCGACAGGATCTGATCGCCCTGCCGCAACACCTTCGACGACGGTCCGTCTGCGGCGACGGAGTCGACGATCAGCTTGGTCGGACGGTTGAGGTGGCGCAGCGCGGCAGCCGTCGCGGTGCTTTCCGACCCGGACATCTGCTGCTGGTTCTGTTCCTGAACCTGCTGCGTCGTCTGGTCGGGCGGGAAGATCTGCTCACGGGGCTGCACGGTGTAGCGGCCGGAGACCCACAGGCGGATCGAATCGAACAGGGTGAGGCCGTCATTGACCGACACGGTCGTGAGGTTGAGGTTTCCGGTCGTCGGATCGACGGGGGTACCGGTGATGTCGACGACGGGCTTGTCGTCGAGCTTGCCCAGCGTGTTGACGGTCGGTCCTGGTCCGAGCGCCACGAAGGGCACCTGCACGGTTGTGCCGACGACAATGAGGATGAGAAGGAGCAGCGTCGTCACTGCGATGGTGGCGATTCGGCGGGAATGCTGCCGCACCATCGTTGCGGGACCTGTCATTCCGCCCACCATAATCGACGCCGCGAGGGGCACTTGCACGCAGGCGCGAGCGGGCACGATTGAGCCGACGTCGCGCAGCGTCGAAGATCATGAGCGAACTACGCTCAAGGCGAACGTCGTGCAGGTCACCCATGGTCGACTCGGACGGTACCGTGGAACCCATGAGTGATTTGCCCTTCGGTTTCTCCCCGTCCGGCGACGGTGACGACAACAACCGCGACAAGAACCGCGACGACAAGGGCAGTGGTGCGTCCGGCGGCGCCTCTGGTGGCGGCGATTCCGCACAGAACCCCTTCGGCTTCGCGCTCGGCGGTGAGTCGCTCGACCCCGCGGCGCTCGGCCAGGTGTTCAGCCAGCTCGGCAGCATGCTCAGCGGGATGGGTTCTGGCACCTTCGGCTTCGGTGGTCAGGGAAAGGGATCGGGGCCGGTCAACTACGACCTCGCGTCGAACCTCGCCCGCCAACAAATCGGCAACTTCACCCCTGTCCTGGAGCGGGAGACCAGCGCGGTCACCGACGCGGTTCGTCTCGCCGACGTCTGGCTCGACGACGCGACCACACTGCCCAGTGGTGTCAGCAAGTCTGTCGCGTGGACTCCGGTGCAGTGGCTCGAGGAGACCATGCCGACATGGAAGCGCCTCTGCGATCCCGTCGCCCAACAGCTTTCGCGTACCTGGGAGCAGAATCTGCCTCCCGAGGCAGCGCAGTTCGCTGGCCCCATGATGGGCATGCTGACCCAGATGAGCGGCATGGCCTTCGGCACCCAGCTCGGACAGGGACTCGGCCAACTGGCCAAGGAGGTTCTCACCTCCACCGATATCGGTCTGCCGCTCGCACCCGAGGGCGAGGCAGTGCTGCTGCCCGAGGCGATCGCCGCGTTCGCCGAGGGACTCGAGCAGCCGGCACAGGAGATCGTCGTCTTCCTCGCCGCGCGTGAGGCAGCACATCTGCGCCTCTTCACGCATGTGCCGTGGCTGCGTCAGCGTCTGTTCGCGACGGTCGAAGAGTACGCGCGTGGCATCACCGTCGATTTCAGTGGCATCACCGACCTCACCGCGAACATCGATCCGGCGCAGTTGTTCTCCGATCCGTCGAAGCTCGAGGAGCTGATGAGTTCCTCTGCGTCGTTCGAGCCCACGACGACTCCCGAGCAGAAGGCCGCGCTCAGCAGGCTCGAGACACTACTCGCCCTCGTCGAGGGGTGGGTGGAACAGGTTGTGTCACAAGCACTTTCTGATCGAATCCCGAGTACCGCAGCGCTCACCGAGACCATGCGTCGACGTCGCGCGTCCGGCGGCCCCGCCGAGCAGACCTTTGCGACGCTCGTCGGACTCGAGCTGCGTCCCCGCAAGGTGCGCGAGGCGTCGACCCTGTGGCGTCAGCTCGCCGAGGCCAGCGACATCAACAACCGCGACGGCGTCTGGGCGCATCCCGACCTGATGCCCGATGCCGACGACCTCGACAATCCCGCAGGCTTCATCGATCGCGTCATCGGCGGCGACGTGGGTGGCATCGACGAGGCGATCGCCGAGCTCGAGCGCACGCTCGCCGAAGAGGCCGAAGAGGCCGAAGAGGCCGAAGAGGCGGCGAAAGACTCCGGCGACAAGCCCGAGTCCGACGGGCAACGCGGCGACGGCAAGAAGGACGACGGGAAGACTGACGGCGACGCCTGAAGTCGACATCTGTGCATAGAGCCCGACGCACTGCGTCGGCTGTGGATAACGTTGCGCGGATCGGCGCGAGCCACGATTCTGCTGGCAGAGTTGCTTCCATGGCGCGACGTGCACGTGAGCTGCTGACATCGGATGAGTACTTGCCCGTCGTCATCCCGGGCACAGTCGTCGTCATCCGACCGGGAAATCGGCTGCAGATCGGTAGCGGCCCCGACAGCGGCATCGTGGTCGAACTCGACCGCGACGTGTCGGCACGCCAACTCGCGGATCTACTCGTGACGCTCGAGCGCCCACAGCGAATGTCCGACGTCGCAAGCGAACTCGCGACGACCGGCCTGACTCCGGACGACCTGACCACCCTGCTCGAGCACATGGTCGCGGCCGGCCGTGCGCTGCACGGACTCTCGTCGCCACGTCGTATCGACGAGCGCCTGCGCCGCATCCGCGTCCACGGCTCAGGCCCATTGGGTTCACAGCTCGCGACGTCCCTGGCCGACGCTGGGTTCTCCGTGACCCGATCGAGCGGACGACCATCGCCCGAGCATCCGGTGTCGGGATGGCCGACGGATCTGGTGGTACTCACCGACTATCTGGTACACGACACGATGCTCGTCTCCGGTCTCATGGACGCGGGAAAGCCCCATCTGCAGGTGCGGATGCGCGACGGAGTGGGGATCGTCGGACCGCTGGTGTTGCCGCGACTCACGAGCTGCCTGTCGTGCATCGATCTGCATCGCGCCGACCGCGATCCCGAGTGGCCGATCGTCTCGGCACAGTTGGTGAGGGTCGCCGGTCACGGCCGACCGGCAACGGTCCGGGCGACCGCCGCCCTCGCCCACGAACACATCGAGCAACTGTCCGTGGCGATCTGCGCGCCCCAGAGTGCGCGACAACCCGAGCTGTTCGGGCGCACCGTCGAACTCCATTCCGAGCCGACGCGGATCGTCACGAAGACATGGGTTCCACATCCGCTGTGCAGGTGTCAATACGACGCCGCCGCCGGATGATGGCGCGGACGTGATGGCTGAGGCCGATCCTCAGGTCGGTCCTCTATCCTGTGATGGGGAAAGGACACCATGACCGACATCACACGCGGGCAGCATCGTCGCAACGCACGGCTCGCGACGCTCCCTATCGGTATGGCAGGTCGAGCGGCCGCAGGCCTCGGCAAACGGATGGTCGGAAAAGACAAGGACGAGGTCAACCAGGAGCTCCTGGAAAAGGCCGCCGACCAACTTTTCTCGGTGCTCGGCGAGCTCAAGGGCGGAGCGATGAAGGTCGGGCAGGCCATGTCGATCATGGAGGCCGCGATCCCCGACGAGTTCGGCGAACCCTTCCGCGAAGCACTCACCAAACTGCAGGCCGAGGCTCCCCCGCTACCGGCGCAGAAGGTCCACAAGGTTCTCGACCAGCAACTCGGTACGAAATGGCGCCAGCGCTTCCGTGAGTTCTCCGACGAGCCCGCGGCGTCGGCAAGCATCGGTCAGGTCCACAAGGGCGTCTGGTCCGACGGCCGGGAGGTCGCCGTCAAGGTGCAGTACCCGGGCGCCGACCACGCATTGAAAGCCGACCTCAAGACCCTGTCGAGGATGTCGGGTCTGCTGCAGAAGCTCTCGCCCGGTACGGACGTCAAAGCGATGATGGACGAACTCATCGACCGCACCGAGGCCGAGCTCGACTACCTCGGCGAGGCCGACAACCAGCGCGCCTTCGCGAAGGCATTCGACGGCGACTCCGATTTCGTCATCCCCAAGGTCATCGCGAGCGCGCCCAAGGTGGTCGTGTCGGAGTGGCTCGACGGCACGCCGCTGTCGAAGATCATCACCTCAGGCGACCAGGCGACCCGCAACGAAGCCGCCGCACGTATGGCCACGTTCGAGGTCAGCTCCCCGTTCCGGGTCGGCCTGCTTCACGGCGACCCGCATCCGGGCAACTTCTTCATCACCGACGACGGCCGCTTCGGGGTGCTCGACTTCGGTGCCGTCGGCCACTACCCGAACGGATTGCCGCCCGAGACCGGCCCCATCCTGCGGCTCGCGCGTGACAAGAAGTACGACGAACTCACCGAAGAAATGATCAAGGCGGGCTTCATCCTGCGGTCCCGCGCCGACCGGGTCAGCCCAGACGACATCGAGGCCTACCTCAAGCCGTACGTCGATCCGCTGTACTCCGAGTCGTTCCACTTCACCCGCAAGTGGCTCCAACGCGCCGCGGGCAAGGCAACCGACGTGCGCGGCGAAGTGTACAAGACCTCGCGAAACCTCAACGTGCCCAAGCAGTATGTGATGGTGTTCCGTGTCCTCGCGGGCTGTGTGGGCATCGCCTCGCAGCTCGATGCCGAGGCCCCATACCGGGCGATCATGGAGAAGTGGGTACCGGGTCTCGCCGACTGAGTTCTCCGTTCTACACGCTGTCCGAATTGTCGTACCCACCCTGTAGCGTTGTTGTCAGATCGAACACACAAGCGATCACCGACACACGGAAAAAAAAGGGGGTGGCCATGACCGACATCATCGATGACACCAGCGGCCCTGTCCCGACCTCACCGTTCCCGCCTCCGC
>NZ_LZMO01000310.1:0-989 GCF_001665715.1 Gordonia sp. 852002-10350_SCH5691597 | reverse complement strand
GGTGCGGGCCGAACAACTCGAGAAGCTCGAAAGGCTTCGGGCACAACGTGATCAGGCGGCCGTCGATGCGGCACTGGCCGATCTCACCCGCGCCGCCGCGTCGACCGACACCTCGGGTGGCCTGGACAACAACCTGATGGCGCTTGCGATCGAGGCGGCACGTCATCAGGCGACAGTCGGCGAGATCTCGGCCGCGCTGGAAAAGGTCTATGGTCGCCACCAGGCGCAGATCAAGACCATCAGCGGGGTGTACCGGCATGAGGCAGGCGACGTGAGCAACATCGACGCGGCGACCGACATCGTTCGACGTTTCGCGGAGGCGGAGGGTCGACGACCCCGCGTGCTCGTGGCGAAAATGGGTCAGGACGGCCACGATCGCGGCCAGAAGGTGATCGCGACCGCATTCGCCGACCTCGGATTCGACGTCGACGTCGGCCCACTGTTCGCCACGCCGGAGGAGGTCGCCGCGCAGGCGGCCGACAACGACGTCCACGTCGTCGGGGTGTCATCGTTGGCAGCCGGTCACCTCACGCTGGTACCGGCACTGCGTCAGGCGCTGGCTGACGTCGGCCGCGAGGACATCATGATCGTCGTCGGCGGCGTCATCCCACCGGGTGATTTCGACGAGCTCTACGAGGCAGGCGCCGCGGCGATCTTCCCGCCCGGCAGCGTGATCGCCGATTCCGCCGTCGAGTTGATCTCCAAGCTCGCAGACAGTCTCGAGATCGAGTTGCCAGAGGTGGCTGCCGGTTAATGGGTGTGCAACGTCGGGTTGATGTTCAGGCGCTGACCGACGGTGTGCTCGGTGATCGCCGCGCCGATCTCGCGAGGGCGATCACCCTGGTCGAGTCGACGCGACCGGATCACCGTGCGGCGGCTCAGGAGTTGCTGTTGGCGCTCACCCCGCATGCCGGAAAGTCGTTTCGCGTGGGGATCACCGGCGTGCCCGGCGTCGGCAAGTCGACGACGATCGAAGCGCTCGGGATGCA
>NZ_LZMO01000309.1:0-17335 GCF_001665715.1 Gordonia sp. 852002-10350_SCH5691597 | reverse complement strand
GCTGGTCGAGCTTGTCGAGACCACCTTCGCGATCAGTACGTCGCGCCCGGGGCGAACTCCTCGAGCATGTCGGTGACGAGCGCGGCGATCGGCGAGCGCTCGCTGCGCGTCAGGGTCACGTGCGCGAACAGCGGGTGGCCCTTGAGCTTCTCGATGACCGCCGCGACGCCGTCGTGGCGTCCGACGCGGAGGTTGTCGCGCTGCGCCACGTCGTGGGTGAGCACCACCCGCGAACCCGTGCCCAGTCGGGACAGCACCGTCAGCAGTACGTTGCGCTCCAAGGACTGCGCCTCGTCGACGATCACGAACGAGTCGTGCAGTGACCGACCGCGAATGTGCGTGAGCGGCAACACTTCCAGCATTCCGCGGCTGAGCACCTCTTCGATGACCTCGGGCGACGCGAGGCCTTCGAGCGTGTCGAACACCGCCTGCGCCCACGGCCCCATCTTCTCGGCTTCGCCGCCGGGCAGGTAGCCGAGCTGCTGGCCGCCGACCGCGTACAGCGGACGGAACACGACGACCTTGCGCTGCGTCCGACGTTCGAGCACGGCTTCGAGGCCGGCGCACAGCGCGAGCGCCGACTTTCCGGTACCCGCCTTGCCGCCGAGGGACACGATGCCGACGCTGTCGTCGAGGAGTAGATCGAGCGCGACCCGCTGCTCAGCCGACCGCCCGTGCAGTCCGAATGCTTCACGGTCGCCCCGGACCAGCCGGACCTGCTTGGCCTCGTTGACCCGGCCCAGTGCACTCGCCGAGCCGTGGCCCAACAGCCGAACTCCCGTGTGGCAGGGCAGTTCTCGTGCAGCGTCGAGGTCGACGACCCCGTCGGAGAACAGGGTGTCGATCACGGGCTGGTCGACGTTGAGCTCCGCCATGCCCGACCATCCGGAGACGACGACATCCTGTGCGTGGTACTCGTCGGCGTCGAGTCCGACAGCACCCGCCTTGACGCGCAGCGGCGTGTCCTTGGACACCAGCGTGACGTCTTTGCCCTCGGCGCGCAGGTTGAGCGCGCACGCGAGGATGCGGGAGTCGTTGCTGTCGGTGCGGAATCCGGCGGGCAACACCGCGGGATCGGTGTGGTTGAGCTCGACCTGCAGGGTGCCGCCCTCGTCGCCGATCGGTAGCGGAACGTCGAGTCGGCCGTGCTCGAGCCGCAGGTCGTCGAGCAATCTCAATGCCTCACGTGCAAACCATCCGAGCTCGTGGTGGTGACGTTTGCCCTCGAGTTCACTGATGACAACCAACGGCAAGATGACGTGGTGTTCAGCGAATCGTGTGACTGCCCAGGGATCTGAGAGCAGCACGGAGGTGTCGAGGACGTAGGTGCGTGTGGTCACGTGGGCTCCTACGTTTGTGCGGCACCCGCACAAACCAGTTCTTCGATGACCGGCTGGTTCTTGTCCTTTACCCGGCGTCAGCCGAGATGGACGAGGACCGGGGCCGGCCCCCTCGTGCTGCTGGTGCAACCCACGATGTGAACCTCCCGGACGAACCGCTTCCCCGCGGCCCGTCACTGGTCAACGTACGCGGATGACGACGTTCCGGCGCGTCGTAAACGGGTGTGTCTACGTGAAATATGCGTAAACGGACGTATCGTCGAACCACGACGCGCAGAAGCGATGCCGCGGGGACGATACGTCCGTCAGCAGGGAAAATGTGTCGGTCAGCGACCGGCGCGAGCGAGAATTCTGGCCTTGGCCGCGGCTGCCTCGTCGTTCAGCCCGTCGACACTTTCGAGCTTCAACTGATCGACGATCGACGCCGCGATCGCGTTGATCGTGGCCTCGTCCTGGTAGTCGGCGATCAGTGCGCGCTGCTCGTCGAAGTCGACGACGTCGAATCCGATCGGTTCGTCGAGTCCGCGTGCGAGCGCCTTGTCGAGCGCGATCACGGCCGTGTCCTGGTCGGCGACGAGTCCCGCGCCGAGCAGGTTGACGAAGGTGCGCGACGACACCTCGTCGTCGCCCGCCACCTTGTGCAGGATCTGCGAGAGGATGTCGTCGGCGACCGACGCCTGCATCTTCTCGATGAACTTCACGCTCTGCGCCTCGTGCACGGCCATGAGCGCCAGCACGTCGAGCGGCTTGAGTTCGTCGACCTGCGCCTCGTTCTGGCGGTAACCGGCGGTGACGTGGACTCGACGACGCTCCTCGGCGTCGACCGGATCAATTGCGCGGCGGACAACGAGGTAGTCGCGCAGGACAACCGCGTGGCGGTTGTCCTCGGCGGTCCACACGCCGACGAGCTGACGCCAATCGGAGAACGCCGGGAAGTACTTGGCCAGGATGCGGTGATACGACGGCAGGTTGTCCTTGGTCAGGAGCAACGCGAGCAGCGCGGCTGCGGTCTCGTCGGACAGCGTCTGCTGCGAGGGGTCCCAGTCGTCGCCGCCCATGAAGGCGAAGTTCCGGCCGTCGTCCCACGGCACGTACTCGTGCGGATTCCACACGGCAGACGCGAGCTGGTGATCCTCGGCCACCTCGGGGAGGGCCTTCTCCAGCGCGATGATCAGTTCGTCTTCGCTCAGTACGTTCACCGCGCCAAGGATACGGATGCGTAGGCGGCGATTTCAAACCGCCCCGGCATCTCGAAGCTGGCCAGATGTCCAGGTCAGACCCGGCTCATCAGCCCCCACTCCTCGAGCCCGTCGTACAGCGGGAAGTCGAGTGCGAGGCGAGAGACCCGGCCACGCAGCGCAGACACGTCGGCGTCGGGCCCTGCTGCGAGCGCGGTGGCGATGATGTCGGCGACCTCGCTGAACTGCTCGTCGCCGAAGCCGCGCGTCGCGAGTGCTGGCGTACCGATACGCAGGCCGGAGGTGACCATCGGCGGACGCGGATCGAACGGCACCGCGTTGCGGTTGACCGTGATTCCGACCTCGTGGAGGAGGTCTTCTGCCTGCTGACCGTCGAGCGTGCTGTTACGCAAGTCGACGAGGACCAGGTGGACGTCGGTGCCGCCGGTGAGGACCGAGACGCCCGACTTCTCGACGTCGGAGCCGGTCAACCGCTCGGCGAGGATCTTGGCGCCCGAGAGCGTACGACGCTGCCGATCGGCGAACTCTTCGGTGCCCGCGATCTTGAGTGCGACGGCCTTACCCGCGATGGCGTGCATGAGCGGTCCGCCCTGCTGCCCGGGGAACACCGCCGAGTTGAGCTTCTTGGCCCACTCCTGCTTGGCCAGGATGATGCCCGAACGCGGGCCGCCGAGAGTCTTGTGCACCGTCGACGAGACGACATCCGACGCAGGCACCGGGTTGGGGTGCAGGCCGGCCGCGACGAGTCCGGCGAAGTGAGCCATGTCGGTCCACAGATACGCCCCGACCTCGTCGGCGATCGACCGGAAGGCGTCGAAGTCCAGGGTGCGCGGGTATGCCGACCAGCCGGCCACGATCACCTTGGGCTGAACGTCGAGGGCGATCTTGCGCACCTCGTCCATGTCGATGCGGAAGTCTTCTTTGCTGACGCCGTAGAAGTGGTTCTCGTAGAGCTTGCCCGAGAAGTTCAGACGCATGCCGTGGGTGAGGTGACCGCCGTGCGCGAGGTCGAGGCCCAGGAGCCGCTCCCCCGGGTTCATGAGTGCCATGAGGACCGCGGCGTTGGCCTGCGCTCCCGAATGCGGCTGAACGTTGGCGAAGTCGGCTCCGAAGAGTTCCTTCGCGCGGTTGCGCGCGATGTCCTCGACGACGTCGACGTACTCGCAGCCACCGTAGTAGCGGCGACCCGGATATCCCTCGGCGTACTTGTTGGTCAGGACGCTGCCCTGTGCCTGCAGCACGGCACGCGGAACGAAGTTTTCCGAGGCGATCATCTCGAGTGTGTCGCGCTGGCGGCTCAGTTCGCCGTTCATCGCGGCCGCCACGTCGGGATCGACCTCTGCCAGGGACATCGAGTTCAGGCTCGCGGTGTTCGCGGAGATGGGATTCTCGCTCATGGCGACCAGTCTATTGGCCCAGTTCGGCACGCAGCAGAGCTGGGGTCAGGGGTTCGTCGAGAAGGCGTCCGAATCGCGCGAGCCGCGCATCCTGCGGCACCTGCTCGAGCCACTCGCCCAGGAGCCGATAGCCCTCGACGTAGGTCGAGATGTATGCGCGCCACAACGGCGACGTCAGGAACCGCAGCATCTGTCGCGCCCGCTCCGACGGCGCGAGCAGCCACCGCTGCAGAAAGCCCGCGACGACGTCGACGTCGAGGTGCTGATCGTGCAGCATCAGCGCGGCGTCTTGGCGTACGGTCAGCAGACCCGACGACGCCGCGCCGACCCGCTGCGCGCGCTCGCCGTCGAATCGCAGTCCGAGGTCGGCGTAGATCTCCTGCGCCCAGAGTCCCCAGTTGTCGCCGACGGCCGCGTGCAGCGCGTGGTCGGCAAGGCCCTCGGCCATCAGACATTGCGGCGTGTTGACCAGGAAGATGGTCTGCTCGGTCTGCCCACCGCCGACGAGGATCTGCTCTTTTCTGCAGTGCTCGGTGTGGTGACCGGGATACGCCTCGTGCGCGATGAGGTGCGGCAACGACGACATGTACTGCGTGAGATCGGCATTGATCGCCACCCGCGACCGATAGTTGCCGAGGTAGTAGTTGAAGCCCGACCACGGCTTGTCGGTCACCACCTCGAATTCGACGATCTCGTTGTCCGCCAACGGGAAAACGTCGCGAACCCTTTCCCGCAGCGCACCACTGAAGGCGCGGACGCATTCGTCGACGCGCTCGGGCGGAATCTCGTCGGCGCGACGGTAGGCGGCGTAGGCGTCAGCGAGCACCGGCCCGCTCGTATCCGGCGTGCCGAGCGCAGAAGCCAACTCGCCGTGCGCCTTTCGATAATCGTCGGTGTCGGCGGGTGCGATGTCGACGTCGAAGTAGGCGCGCACCTCGTCGACGAATCCGATGGGCTCGCCCGCGAACTTGCGTGCCGAACATTCCAGTGCGCGCAGATGTGCATCGACGAACGCCGCCCGGTCGGGGGCCAGACCCGCAGGGAGTTCGGATCGCAGTCCGCGCGCACGGTCGGCCAGTGCGGCGGGGTCGGGGGCCGGGCCTCCCGCGACCTCGGCGCGCAGTGCGGGGTCGCCGGTGTAGGCGTCGACGAAGCCCTCTTCGAGACGGTCGAAGGCGAGGCCGAGCCGCAAATAGTCGGTGACCAGATCCGTATCGGGGGTTGCCGAACCGCTGTACGCCGTTGCCATGGTGGAAGGCTACCGACAGCGGCGTCGACGCGTCCTTCTAAGCTGTAGGCCATGACGACGAGGTGCGACCCGCGATCGCCGATGGGACGAGCCCTCTGATGGCGCGCGACACCACCGGCCGCGATCCCAGTCTTTATCTGGAACTCGATCGCAAGCAATGGCGTGACCTGCGTGAATCCATGCCGATGGTGCTCAATGAGAACGAGCTCGACCAGCTCGTCGGTATGGGCGAGAACGTCGACCTCCAAGAAGTCGCCGAGGTGTATCTCCCGCTGTCGCGACTCATCCACCTACAGGTCGCCGCGAGGCAGCGCTTGTTTGCAGCGACGTCGACCTTCCTCGGTGATCGGCAGACCACCAAGCAGGTTCCGTTCGTCATCGGGATCGCGGGTAGCGTCGCCGTCGGAAAGTCGACGACCGCCCGCATCATGGCAGCGCTCCTGGCCCGCTGGGAGTCGCACCCGAAGGTCGACCTCGTCACCACCGACGGCTTCCTGTTGCCCACGCGTGAGCTCGAACGTCGAGGCATCATGCACCGCAAGGGATTTCCCGAATCCTACGATCGCAGGGGACTGCTTCGCTTCGTCACCGAGGTCAAGTCGGGGGCGCGTGAGGTGACAGCGCCGGTCTATTCGCACCTCACCTACGACATCGTCCCCGATGTCATGCACTACGTGCACCAGCCCGACATTCTGATCCTCGAAGGCCTCAACGTGCTGCAAACAGGTCCGACGCTGATGGTGTCGGACCTGTTTGATTTCTCCATCTACGTCGACGCGAAGACCACCGACATCGAGAACTGGTACATCTCGCGGTTCCTGCAGATGCGGTCGACGTCGTTCGCCGACCCCAACTCGCACTTCCACCACTACTCGTCACTGACCGACGACCAGGCGCGGGCCGCTGCCCGCGACATCTGGACGTCGATCAACCTGCCGAACCTCCGGGAGAACATACTCCCCACCCGCCCGCGCGCAACTCTGGTGCTGCGCAAGGATTCTGACCACTCCATCAACCGGGTCCGGCTGCGCAAGTTGTGAGTTCGCACGGCTGCGCGAAGCTGTGGGCCGCGCGAAGATGTGTGTCGAATCGAAAGAAGTGGGTGCTGCAGCACCCACATCCTTACGTTCGACACACATTCAGCGTCGAGTCAGCGGCGCTACTTCCGTTCGTCCAGCTCGTACGGACACTTCGACGCGATGGCGACGCGGTTCCAGGCATTGATCATCACGATCGACGCGACGACCTGACCGAGCTGCACCTCGTCGAACACTGCGCGCGCACGGTCGAACGCGGCGTCGGGAACTCCCTCTTCGCCGATCCGGGTCACGTATTCGGTCAGCTCCAGCGCCGATCGCTGCCGCTCGTCGAAATGATTGACGGCCTCGTGCCAGACCGGGATCAGACCGATGACCATCGGGTCGATTCCCATCTCCAGTGCATCGGAGACGTGCATACGCAGGCAGTATGCACACCCGTTGAGCTGTGAGGCTCGGATCTTGATGAGCTCGATCAGCTCGGGGTCCAGACCCTCCGACGACGCACGCTGCAACGCGACGAGCGCCTTGTAGACGTTCGGATTTCGCGCGGGCATCCAGAGCCTGCGCGTGGTGGCGGTTCCTTCTGCCGTGGTGATCATCGGTTGACCCTTTCTGTAGTGGGTGGAGTTGCCTCGAGCCACTCGTCGAACGTGGTCTTGCCCTTCTCGAACTCCCCGCGCGGCATCAGTCCGCCGTCGCGAAATGCTTTCCCGCCGAACGGGATCGCCACAACCCATCGGGGCGATCCGGCGCGCTGGGCGACGGCGCGAGCAAGATCGACGAGGTCGTGCTCCTCGGGTCCTGCGATCTGCCGGTCCGACGCGTCGTCGGACAGCGCAGCGTCTGCGATCAGTCCGGCGGCGTCGACGGCGGCCAGTGGGCGGCACACCATGCGCGGAACCATGGCGATCGGATCGAGTCGTGCGCGGGTGAGCATCTGATCGGCTAGTTCGTACCACTGGGCCGACCGGATGATCTGCAGATGCCCGGCGTCGACGTTGTCGGCGTAGGTCTGCTCCTGGGCCGCTTTGCCCTGGTAATACCCGAAGTTCGCGTTCACCGCCGGATCTGCGGCATTGATGATCGACACGCACACGACTCGTTGCACACCCGCCGCCACGGCCGCCTCGGCGATCGTGCGCGCAACCGTCGAGAAGAAGTCGACGGCTGTCGAACCGCGCGTCGTCATCACGTTGGTGCAGTCGATCACCGTGTCGGCACCCGCGCACGCCTCCCGCACGCCGGTTCCCGCATGCGCGTCGACTCCCGACGACCGTTGCGCGCGAACCACTTTCTCGCCTCGCCGTTCGAGGTCGTGGGCGAGAAGCGCACCGATCTCACCGCTAGCGCCGAATACCACCGTCGTCATCAGTCCTACCTCTCGCGGATCGTCTGTGTGCCTGCCTTCTCCAAGGGCAACACCGTCAACGCTAGTGGCAGATTGATCCAGAAATGAGGTTCAATCAACACGTAGTGTTCTGCGTCAATTCGGGAGGCGTGATGACAGGTGATCGATGGTCTGCGCTCGCCGAGCGACTCGGGACCGACCTCTATCTCGATCTGCAGCCCGATTTCGACGCACCCACTCGAGGCCGCAGCGCGCAACTCCGATCTCGGCTCGCAGACGAACTGCGCAGCGCCATCGCGGATGGCCGCCTCGCACCCGGCACGCGCCTACCTCCCTACCGGTCACTCGCCGCCGATCTCGGCCTGGCTCGCGGAACCGTCTCGACGGTGTACTCCGAACTGATCGCAGAAGGTTGGCTGACCGCGCGCCAGGGCGCAGGCACCACGGTCGCAACGGGTTTCGGTTCGCCGAGTTCCGCAGGCGCATCGTTCACGACCGTAGTGTCCGCACCGCGCGTCGCACATGACTTCTCCCTCGGCCAGCCCAACGCGTCGCAGTTCCCGCGCACCGCATGGATCAGGTCGATGCGACGGGCGATCTCGAGCGCCGACGACTCCGCCTTCGGTCCGACGCTGCCCAACGGCAGTGAACGGCTACGCGTCGCGCTCGCCGGCTATCTCGCCCGAGCGCGTGGCGTTCGTGCACATCCCGACCAGATCGTGTTGACCACATCGGTACTCTCGGCGTTGGAGCTACTGGGACGCAGTCTTTTTCGTGACTCCGTCGCGACCGAGGCGTACGGTCTGCCCTTCTTTCGAGACGCGTTCACACAGTACGGCGCGGTCGTGTCACCCATCCCGGTCGACCACGACGGCGCAGACGTGACAGCGCTGACCGACCTCGCGGTGAAGCCTCAGGCCGTCCTCGTCACCCCCAGCCACCAGTCCCCGATCGGGGTGTCGCTTGCTCCACATCGACGTGCGGCTGTAACCGAGTGGGCAAGGACGACAGACACATTCCTGATCGAAGACGACTACGACGGCGAACTGCGCTACGACCGCGAACCCGTCGGCGCGATGCAGGCACTGGCTCCCGACCACATCATCTACACGGGGTCGGTCAGCAAGAGCTTGTCACCCTCGGTACGCATCGGCTGGCTGGTCCTACCACCGGCGCTGGTCTCAACTGTGATGTGAGCCAAGGGAATGCGCGAACCGGATGCGAGCATCGTCGATCAGCTTGCCCTGGCCGACATGATCGAGACCGGCTCCTACGACAAGCACATCCGAAGCAGTCGACAGTTTTATCGACGCCGCAGGCAGGCACTGATCGAGCGGCTGGGCGCGCACGGGATCGCGACGATGGGCATCTCCGCCGGGCTCCATGCGGTGATACCCGTTCCCGTCGATGTGGAGGCGTCGGTACTCGCGGCAACTTACGAACGGGGATTCTCGCTCGGTGGACTCGACGTGCTGCGCCATCCGGATGCCCCGCGACTTCACGACGCCCATGGTGAGCCGACCGGAGGAATCCTCGTCGGCTTCGGCACGCCGCCGGTCTCGACATTCGACGCCGACGTGACAGCGCTCATCGAGCTACTCGAAGATCACTTGCCGAATCGCCGACTGCGCGCGGAGTAGTCGCGCAGCGCACGCAGGAAATCGACCCGACGGAACTCGGGCCAATAGGCGTCGGTGAACCAGATCTCCGAGTACGCGCTCTGCCACAGCAGGAATCCGGACAGCCGCTGCTCCCCCGACGTCCTGATGACCAGATCGGGGTCGGGCTGTCCCTTGGTGTACAGGTTGCGATCGATCGCCTCGACGGTGACCGCGTCGACGAGTTCGTCGACGGTCGCACCCGCCTCGGCCTTCTGCACGAGGACCGCGCGCACGGCGTCGGCGATCTCCTGCCGGCCCCCGTATCCGACCGCCACGTTGACGTTCATGCCCGACCTGTCGAGAGTGCGTTCAGCGGCGTTGCGCAGACGCTGGGCCGCGGTATCGGGGAGCTGATCGAGGGTTCCGACGATGCGAACCCGCCAGTGCCCGTCAGGGGTGGCGATCTCGTCGACGATGTCGGGCACTATCTCCATCAGCGCGTCGAGTTCGTCGGAGGCGCGCTGCAGATTCTCGGTGGACAGCAGATAGATGGTGACCGTCTCGATGCCCAGCTCGGCGCACCACTCGAGCATCTCGGCGATGCGCTGCGCGCCCACCCGATGTCCGTGACTGACATCTTCGAAGCCCGCCTCGCGGGCCCATCGTCGATTGCCGTCGCAGATGATCGCCACATGCTGGGGCAAGCGGTTCTCGTCCGTCAACTGGATCAGCCGCCGCTCGTACACGGAGAGCATCGGCCGACGCAGACGATCGGGTAGGAGTTTCATCGCGAACCAGATTAGACCTCACCTGTAAGGGCACACTGAATCAGGCCACGACATCCTCGGCGAGTTCTTCGGCCTCCTCCTCGGTGAGCTGGTCGCCCTCGTGCCGCCCGGCAGCGGCCGGACTCGCTTCTACCGCGCCATCTCCGACGTTTCGACGGTCCCGCAGCGCGACAATGCCGACCAGCGCGGCACCGACGACGAGCCAGCCGATGATCTTCGCGATGTCGCCCGCGCTGGAGACCTCGGGGAAATAGGCCAGGTTGCGCGATGCCTCGTTCAGACCCGCACCGATCCAGAAGTCATGGAGGACGGCGAAGAACTTCGGTTGCAGGGCAGGCGCGAACACGCCGCCGCTGGTCGTGAAGTTCAACCCGACGAAGATCGTGACCATCGCCAGCGTCGTGAATCGACCGATGAATGGGTGCAATCCGATCGCGAACAGCATGGTGGCCAGCGCGTAGAGGATCGACAGCCCGAAGATCTGCCACTGTGCACCCGGCAGGGCGTCGAACACCCACACGGCAATCGCCGTGGTCACCGCGGCAGAGATCACCGAGCAGACCGCCGCGAATCCGAGACGCACGCGAATCCTGCGTCCACCTGCGGCGACGGCGATCGCGATTCCACATCCGTACGAGCCGACGGTGAGTGCCACCAGGAAGAAGAAGATGCTCTGTCCGGATGGATCGCGCTGCGGATCGGCCTGCACGACGTCGACGATCTTCAGTGGTTGGTCCTTGGCGATCGTGATGCCGTTGAAGATCCGTTCGACCGTGACCGCTGTGGGATCCGACGCCGCTGTCGACACGTAGAGGACCGGAGTGTCGGCCTTCGGCTCGAAAGCCGCCGCGATCTCCCGGCGCTCGATGGCCCCGCGCGCCTCATCGGCGGTGGCAACGGTCCGGATCGAGACGCGGTCGCCGAGTTGTTGCTGGAGAGTCTGTGCGGTCACCTGGGTCGATGTACCGGCACCGACCACATCGATGCGCAGATCGTGCGGATCGGGCTTGTGGAATCCGCCGAGATAGGCGAGTGCCATCACGGCACCGATGACGAGCGGAACGGCGACGTGCGACGCGATGGTCTTGACCGACAACGCATGGGTGGGAGCAGCGGACATCGATTACCTTCTGGGCTAGTCGGGAACACGATCGTTCATCAGGAATGGTTGCAGAATGCAACTTGGATAGGTTGTAATATACAACTATGGCTTCACCCGAGCAACCCGATGCCGCCGAAGTGGTCGGGCAGGAATTGGTCACGCTGTCGCGGCGGCTGCGCAACGGCGCCCGCGACATCTACGCCGAGGGCGGCCTGACCTTCGTCGAGTTCTCCCTCCTCGCGCTGATCTCGGACAACCCGGGAATCAACGCGGCATCGCTGGCTCGGGCCGCGAACATCGACAAGTCGACGGCCAGCCGCCAACTCGGCGAACTCCGTCGCCGTGGCCTGCTGCGCCGCACGCAGGACGCGACGTCGTCGAGGTCGCAGTCGTTGGAGGTGACGCAGGAGGCTCTCGACACCCTGAGCGAGATCCGCCGACGCAGTGGAGACGCCATCGCACGCAGGCTCGACGCGTGGACGCAGGATGATCTCGAACTGTTCGCAACGCTGTTGCGCCGCTACAACGACGCCGACGCGACATGACTCCGATCGCCGTGACGACCGCCCTGTTCGAGCCGACGGGCGCAGCACAGCGTGCCACCGATCTCGCCCGCGCGGGTGCAGCGGGGGTGTTCACCTTCGAGGGTCCACACGATGTGTTCACGCCGCTCGTCGTTGCGGCGTCGGTGCCGGAATTGACCCTGCTGACCAACGTCGCAATTGCGTTCCCGCGCAACCCGATTCACCTCGCACACGCGGCCAACGACCTTCAGTTGCTCTCCGGCGGCAGATTTCGACTCGGTTTGGGTACGCAGATACGCCCGCAGATCGAGAAGCGGTTCGGCGCTGATTTCGACGACCCCGTGGGCCGCATGGCCGACAAGGTCGGCGCCATCAACGCCATCTTCGATACGTGGGAGACCGGAGCTCCGCTGCGCCATGAAGGGGCCTATCACCGTCACACCTTGATGACGCCGACCTTCAACCCCGGACCCAACCCGTTCGGTCGGCCGCCGGTATTCGTCGGCGCACTCGGGCCGTTGATGACCCGCGCCGCGGCAAAGCACGCCGACGGGGTGTTGGTGATGCCGTTTTCCACCGCCGACTTTCTGGCATCGACGACCGTCCCGAACATTCGACGCGGTCTCGCCGCACGCGATCACAGCCGCGGCTTCACCGTGATCCCCGAGGTGATCGTGTCGGTGGGCACCGACCACAGCGCCGCGCGACGACTCCTCGCCTTCTACGGCTCGACGCCCGCCTACCGGCCCGTCCTCGCAGCGCATGGCGCCGAGCGGCTGCAGCCAGAACTCAATGCGCTGTCGAAGCAGGGGCGGTGGGCTGAGATGGCCGATCTCATCGACGACGAGCTACTGCACACGATCGCCGCTGTCGGTGGTCCCGCAGACGTCGCACAGCAGATCCGGGCCCGCGTCGACGCATTCGACGCGCTGCGCGATCTCGACGTCCGCGTCGACGAGGTGTGCATCTATCAGCCGACGCCTATCGACGTCGACCAGCTCACAGCGATCATCGCCGCACTCGGCTGACAGCGTTCTCACACAAAGTTACGGTACCGTAGCTTACGTGAACTCAGCCCTGGTGACCGCTGTCGCCGACAGACCTCGCCTCCGCGGCGTCATTCATCAGTGGTCGGCCTACGTCTCAGTGGTCGCGGGTATCGCCCTTGTCATCGGCGCAGGCTGGCTACGTGGACCGGGAGGCGCGGTGGCCTGTGCCGTCTACGCGGCAACCGTCGTGGGACTCTTCGCGACCTCGGCGTCGTATCACCGCGTCGCGTGGAAATCGCTGAGCGCGCAGGTACACATGAAGCGTGCCGACCACTCGATGATCTTCGTGTTCATCGCTGGTACCTACACGCCGTTCTGTCTGATGGGTCTGCCGAGTCCGATGCGGTGGTGGGTGCTCGGCATCGTCTGGGTCGGCGCGCTCGCCGGTGTCGCACTGAAGATCGCGTGGCCTGGCGCGCCCCGCTGGCTCGGAGTCACGCTCTACATCCTGCTCGGGTGGGTCATCATCGTCGTCGCCCCGACGCTCGTCGCACATGTCGGTTGGCTCGTACTGATCCTCCTCGCGGTCGGCGGGGTCTTCTACAGCGTCGGCGGAGTGCTCTACGCACTGCGCTGGCCCAATCCCTGGCCGACGACGTTCGGCCATCACGAGGTGTTCCACGTCTGCACAGCCATCGCCGCGCTACTGCACTACATCGCGGTCTGGCTGGTCGTCGCGGCCTGAGCGCACCTCACCTCCGAGCCGCCGTCTGCCGACGGCCTGGTCAGAGCGACTGCGATCGCAAGTACTCGGCAAGCGCCGTGATGGTCTGCGGGTTACGCGGCCCCTCGACGAGCGCCGCATACGGAAACGAGATGTAGCGGCGCTCTCGCACTGCGGTTGTCTGCGCCATCAACGGTTGCGACTCGAGTTGCCGGATCTTGGCCTCGACGGTGTTCTGCGGCCCCGCCCCGTAATCGACGATGACGATGACCTGCGGATCGCGCTGCGCAGCCGCCTCCCATGATGCCGACGTCCAGGAGTCGTCGATATCGCCGAAGATGTTGCGTCCACCGGCTTCGGCGATGATCTGATCCGGTGCCGCATTCCGACCCGAGGTGAACGGCGTCGGATCGGCGCTGTCGAAGAGGAAGACCCGCGCTGCTGCGGACTCGGCAGGCGCCCCCACACGCGCAGCCTCGACTTGCTTGCGATAGTCGGCGGTCAGCGCCGCGGCCCGACCACTAACGCCGAAGATCTGCCCCAGATTCGACAGGTCCGCGTACAACGCATCGAGGGGTCGAACGACGCCGCGCTTGGTGGTGCCTGCCTGGCGACAGGCTTCGGTCAGCTGGTATGGCACGGCACCGGTCGAACGCACCCAGTCGGGGGTGACGCCGGTCGATTCCTTGAACCCGTAGTTCCAGCCCGCAAAGACGAAGTCGGGCCGCGCAGCGGCGATGATCTCCCGGGAGAACGCCGTGCCCAGTGACCTTGTCTTCTCGAAATCCGCTCGCCACGGAGATGATTCGATATCTCGCTCTTTGCCCTCGTACGTGGTGTAGCCGACCATCCGGTCGCCCAATCCGAGCGCGAACATCAGCTCTGTGATCCCCGTGTCGTTCGTCACCGCACGATCCGGTACACCGCTAACCCTAAGCGGTGCACCACAATTGGTTACCGTGACCTGCTCTCCCAACGATTCCGGAGTCGACGACTCGACGTCAGCGCCGCAACCGGAGACCACGGTCATCGCGGCAAGCGCAGACACGACGAGTGCGCGCGGTCTGCTGAGTGTTGTCCTGGTCGTAGGCGCTGTCATGAGTGCTCTTCCTCGGAGATGGCTTGTGGGACTTGGTCGTCGAAGATGATCTGCGGAACGCCCGAGCGGGGGTGGGCGACGACGTACGCACCAACGCCGTACCACTTGGCGATGTTCGTCGTGGTGAGGAGTTCGTCCGGTGGCCCGATGCACGCGATCGTCCCGTCGAGCACAACAGCGAGCGTGCTGCAGTACTGTGCCGCCATGTTGAGGTCGTGCAGCGCCGCAATGACGGTGACCCCGCGTCCGCGCGCCGCACCGAGGATGTCGAACTGGTGGCGGATATCAAGGCGATTGGTCGGCTCATCGAGGATCAGTACGTTGGGCTCCTGCGCGAATGCGCGCGCGATGAGTACGCGCTGCGCCTCTCCGCCGGAGAGCGTGGTGAACACACGATCCGCGAACATCTCGACGCCGGCCGTGGACATCGCCGCCTCGCACACCTGGCGGTCGCGGGCACGGGCCGCCGCACCCAGTTCGCGGTGCGGCAGCCGTCCCGTCGCGACAACCTCTGACGCGGTGAAATCGAAGTCGAGCGAGGTTGATTGGGTGAGCGCGGCGACTCGTCGTGCGTTCTCCCGCATACTCACCGCACGCACGTCGCGGCCGTCGACTCGCACACTGCCACCCAACGGTGCCAGCGCGCGGTAAACGCATCGAAGCAGGGTCGATTTACCGCTGCCGTTCGGTCCGATCACCCCGAGGAACTCCCCGGAGTCGACCGAAAACGATGCGTCGCGAACGATGACGGTGCCATCGATATCGACTGTGACCGCGTCGTACTCGACGGCACTCATGAGTCGATCCGGGTACGTCGACGTTGCATCAGCCCGAGGAACACCGGCACACCCACCGCAGCCGTGATCGCCCCGAGCGGAATCTCCTGCGGTGGAACGACAATCCGCGCCATCAGGTCGGCGACGACAAGGAACAGCGCCCCCAGCACCGGGGCGACGAGAATGATCTTGCGGTGATCCGCACCGACAACCATACGGGTCACGTGCGGCACGATGAGACCGACGAATCCGATTGCGCCGCAGACAGAGACGATGAACCCGGTCATCAGCGCGGCGATGACGAAGAGCTCGAGCCGAAACCGTGACGCCCGTATGCCGAGCGACGCGGCGACCTCGTCGCCCATCGCCAGCGCGTTGAGTTGTCGTGCTCTCGCTGCGACCACACCTATCCCGATGACCACCACGACCGCGACCAGCGCAACCGAATGCCATGTTGCCGCAGCAAGACTGCCGAGCAGCCAGAACATGACACTCCGTGCGGCATCACCCACCGGACGTAAGAAGATGAGCACAGTGGTCAGAGCCGAGAACCCGTATCCCAGAGCGGTTCCCGTCAACACGAGCCGCAGTGGTGTGAGACCTCCGCCACGCTGTGCAATTCCGAAGACGAGCAACGTCGCCACCAGTGCGCCGAGGAATGCCGCGGTCGGCAACGCATACAGGCCGAGACCCGAGAAGACCCCGAACAGCACGACGGCGGTGGCTCCGACCGACGCACCCGACGAGATCCCGAGCACATAGGGGTCCGCCAGCGGATTGCGCACCATCGCCTGCACGATCACGCCGACCACCGCCAAACCGGCACCCACCAGCGCTCCCGTCAGCACCCGTGGCACACGCGAGTCCACGACGATCCAGTACGACGCGGCGTCGACCGACGAGACCGGTCCCCCGGTGATAGCTGCCCACACCATCCGCAGCGATACGGACCAACCGATCCCCACGGTTCCGTATGCGACGCCGCACGCCGCGGCCACGACGAGCGCTACACCGCAGCCGATGACCACGGAGACCGGTCGCGCCCAGGTATCCCGAGGGTTCGCAGTGCGCGCCGACATGTCCGCCCTCCTGATCAGCCCGGAGCGGGTACAGCAGATGTCGCCACGCGGGGTCGACGAAGACCACGCGAGTTCAACACCGACCATGTCCCGCGAAGTCGATGGGACCGCCTGCGCCCGGCGGCCACGTCGGCAGGTCTTCGGACTTCGGACACGGCACGTGATGTGCCACCTACCGACGATCGCTTCCCGAGCCGCAGGCCCAGTGCTGTTGAACGCCTTCGTTTCCGTTACCGCTGCGGGGCAGCTCTGGATTCTCACCAGATTCCCTCTTGGCTCTCACCGACGATCTCGGCTGGAGAACCGACGCCGCTGCAGTGTAACAACGGTCTCGAATCGGACATATGGCGCATGCGGTTTCACGAACTTCACCATCCCATCACCGCGATGCCGACGGCGGGTAGGACGACGTCCATCCTCTCTTGGTCGGGTGGCGGCATGCCGAACATCTCACCTCGCCCGTCACTGGCCGACCTCCGGATCGATCGGGACAAGACCCTCCACGCCGGCACCACCCGCCGACGATTTCTCACCTGGGCGGGCGTCGCGGCCGGTATCGCAACCGTCCCCGCACTTTTCACGACCGACGCGGCGTCGGCTCCCCCGCCACGCCGTGGCAGTGACCTGTTCACGCTCGGTGTGGCATCAGGCGATCCGCTTCCCGACGGCGTGGTCCTGTGGACACGGCTGGCCGCCGATCCGCTCGCCCGCGGCGGAGCGATGGGCCTGCTTCCGGTACCGGTCGAGTGGGAGATCGCCACCGACCATGGGATGCGCCACGTCGTCGCGCGCGGCGTCGAAGTGGCGACACCGGAGAACGGACACAGCGTGCACGCCGACGTACGCGGGATAGTGGCCGTCAGCCCACGATTGGCACGAGGCGAATGCGAAAGTCAATGCACTCAGCCGACTTCCGTGCGCCGGAGCGGTACGTGTGCGCCCGATCGCCGACATGCAACCGCCCGCACGGAATCGGTAGAAGTAGTCCGCCGCCGGCCGTAGGCCGCGTACGTCGGCGTGCACGCTGTGTCCGTTCTCCGGTGTCGCCACTTCGACGCCGCGCGCGACGACGTGGCGCAT
>NZ_LZMO01000308.1:0-29984 GCF_001665715.1 Gordonia sp. 852002-10350_SCH5691597 | reverse complement strand
CCGCGTTGTGTCTTGGAGTCGCGAAGCACGGTGTCGACATCGAAGCGTTCGAAGGGCTTCGCCCGGTCGACGGTCGGGTTGTCCTCGTCGACCTCGACGCCGATCACGAACTCCTCGCCAACGTCCTCGAGGGCGTCCGAATCTTCGCCGGCTACGCGGGTTGGGGGATAGGCCAACTCGACGCCGAGCTCGCCCAGGACAGCTGGCTGCTCGCCTCGGCGCTTCCTCGCGATCTGCTCGCACCGCCGACCGTCGACCGGGCGAAGCCCTTCGAACGCTTCGATGTCGACACCGTGCTTCGCGACTCCAAGACACAACGCGGCGTCTTGCTTCACAGGCCCTCCGATGAACAGCGCCTGAGGCGACGCCGCGAGATCGGTCCACTGTGGAAGGATGTTGTGGACGGCGGTCTGGCTCATCCGGTTGAGGATCACCCCGAGGCTGCCGCCGTCGTTGTGTTCGATGATGTAGATGACCGAGCGCGCAAATGTGGGCTCGGTCAGGTCGGTCGACGCGAGGAGCAACGTACCCGCCCGCACGCTGTTGGCCGACTCCATGTCGCGGGCACCAGGCATGCCGCCACCCTCGGCTCCGTCGGAGTTCTCGGGTGAGAAATCGTCCGCGCTGTCACCACCCACAGTGACCATCATCGCATGTCTTATGCGAGCTGGTCGGTAGTCTTGATGGGTGAGCTCTACTGCACGCGACGGCCGATCTGTGCGTGCTGCGTGGCGCGATTTTCTTGACTCGTTACGCAGTTCTCCTGGGCTCGGGCGCCTCCTCTCTGTGCGCCTCGCCAGCCAGCTGACCGATGGCGTATTCCAGGCCGCCCTGGTTGGCGGCGTGTTGTTCAATCCCGAACGCCACGCCGACCCGCTCGCCGTCGCCGGTGGCATGGCCGTGTTGCTGCTCCCGTACTCGGTCATCGGCCCCTTCGCCGGAGCACTCCTCGACCACTGGGATCGTCGAGCTGTCTTGTTGTACGCCAACCTGATTCGCGGTCTGATGATCGCGGTCGTCGCAATCGCCATCGCGACGGGAAGTCCCGACACCGTCGTTCTGGTCGGTGCGCTCGCGGTAACGGGCGCCAGCCGCTTCGTGGCATCCGGACTGTCTGCCGGACTCCCCCATGTCGCGTCGCAAGATGTCATCGTCGCGACCAATGCCCTGTTCACGACGCTCGGCGGCTTCATGCTGTCGGTGGGTGCCGTCCTTGCGATGGGGGTGCGCCTGCTCGCCGGATCGGACAACACGGGCAGCGCGATCACGATGGTTGCTGCGGTGGTGATCGCCGTCGTCGCGGCGTTCCTCGCTCGTGGCTTTCCCAGATTGCAGCTCGGTCCCGATCATCCCGACGATCCCGGGCGCTCGGCCGTGCACGCTGTGGCCGTCGGCCTCCAGCACGGCGCGATCGCCGTCGCGCGCTCGCGTCCGGTGGCTGCTGCGTTGTCGGCGATCGGCGCGCATCGCGTGGTGTTCGGCATCAACACACTGATGCTGCTGGTGCTCGCACGTCATTCGGGGTCGGGTGATGGGCTCGACCGTGTCGGCGCTGTCGTCGGTTGTACCGCTGCCGGAGCATTGGCCGCGGCATTCATCACGCCGGTCGCTGTCGATCGATTCGGCCGCAAGGCGACGCTGATCACCGCGCTGTCGGTCGGGGTCGTCGCGGAGCTGTCGCTGCTCTCGTTCTCGTTCGTCGTCTTCTGCATCTCCGCGGTGGTGTTGGGACTCATCGGGCAGGTCGCGAAGCTGTGTGGCGACGTATCGATGCAGGTCGACATCGACGACGCCGTGCGCGGACAGGTGTTCTCGGTCCAGGACGCGGTCTTCAACATCGCCTACGTCGCCGCGATCGCGATCGCCGCCACCACGATCGCGCCGGACGGCCGGACTCCGCTGCTCGTCGTGATTGCCGTGGTGATCTACCTTGTCGGGATCGCCGTCGTGCGATTCGTCCACCCGGGCCGCGATGAACTGGTCGGCGCGAGCCAACACGCAGCCGAGCACGCCCGCCGCGAGCGTGAGCAGGAGCAGCACTCGGACTCTCATCTCCCGAACTCCGGCGCATCGGCACCGAAGGCCGCGTCTGCGACCCCGTCGCCGTCGGAGTCGACGAGCACGGTGTCGAAGTTGCCGTCGCCGTCGGAGTCCACATAGAGCCGACGCTCGGCTCCCGACCCCGCCGCGCCGGGGTCACCAACCCCTGTGTCGACAACCTCGGCGTCGACCCGTCCGTCGCCGTCGAGGTCGAGCCGCTGCGTCGAGGGTTGCCGCCCGGCGCGCGGCGTCGGCTCGGGTACTCGCTTCGGGCCGTCGTCGCTGGTTGTGTCATCTGCCCCTCCCTGCGGCACCTCGCCCGGCGCTCCTGCGTCGCCCTGACCTGCGGTGACGCCCTGACCAACCGCGACATCCCACAGGCCGCGACCCGAATCGCGGTACTGGCGTTCGGGTCGGCCGTCGTCGTCGATGTCAAGTGCTGCGACGTCGGCGTGGCCATCGCCGTCGACATCCCACATGGCGTCGTCGGCACGTCCGTCACCGTCGAAGTCGATGCTGACGGCGTCGAGGGTGCCGTCGGCGTCGAGGTCGAGGTCGGCAGCACTCGACCAACGGCTCAGCGTGCCGTCGCCGGGGCCGAACACGTACTCGATCAAGGGATCCACGCGTCTTCAGACGTTCACCGGGGCGGGTTGGTTCCGTTACGGACACCCCAAGATTCCCCAGTACGCAGCACGGTAGGTTTTGTGCATGTATGTGAGCGAGCTGGGAGAGCAGTTCCACCGCGCTCGTCTCGAACCGGCGATCACACATCTCGACGCCGCGTCGGCGGGACGTTCGTCGAACGCCGTGATCGGGACAGTGTCGGCGCACCTGTGGCGTGAAGCCGAACGTGGGTCGTACGTCGCAGCAGACGACCGAGCGGACGAGATCGCCAGGGACAAGCGCGACATCGCTCAACTCCTCGGCCACACCCCCGACGAACTCACCTACCGCGAGAGCGCGCGAGCCGCACTGCGCACGCTGCTGACCTCGTGGAGTCTGCCCATGGCGTCGACGGTCTGGGTTGGCAAGAACGAGTTCGGACCCAACCTCGTGGAGTTCGAGCGCCGGGGTTACGCCGTGCGGCCGCTGCCCGACGGTGACGTCTACGGCCACGTCGACACCGACGCTCTGGAGAACATGCTGCAGTTCGAGCAGCCCGATTTCATCCACATCTGCCATGTCGGCTCGATGTCGGGTGCCGTGCAGCCTGTGGCGCGGATCGTCGAGGTCGCACATCAGGTGGGCGTGCCCGTCGTCGCCGACATGGCGCAGGCCGTCGGACACGTACCAACGGTCACCGGCGCCGACGTCGTCTACGGCACCAGCCGCAAGTGGCTGACCGGCCCGCGCGGCGTCGGATTCCTTGCTGTGCGCCGTGATTCGCTGCGGCCCGTCGAGGTCGACCCGTCGCAATCGTTCATCGCGGGCATGCTCGGCCTCGGGGTCGCCGTGTCGGAGGTGCTCCAGACCGGTCAGCAGCGGGTCTTCCGTGAACTCGCAGCGATCGGACGCGCCACCCGCGAGCGGCTCGACGGGATCGGCAGTTGGCAGGTTCTGGAACCGGTCGACGAACCGTCGGCCATCGTCACACTCGCCCCACCGCCCGGCTTCCAGAGCGCCGACGTCCACCAGGCACGCGACAAACTCTTCGAACTCGGCCTGCTGGTGACCGCTGCCGACTCGTGGCGGGCTCCCCTCGCCGGCGACACGTCGGTCCTGCGGATCAGCCCGCACCTCGACGTCACACGCGAACAGCTCGACCGCCTCGCCGACGCCCTGCGCACGATGGGTTACTAGCGCGCTCCGCGCGGGGGGTATTAGCGCGCTTCGCACGGGCGCGCTCACGTCGGCAAGCACTTGCAGAAAACATGAAACTTGGTCTGCCGACCCACCGGTGTGACCTGCCCCTTTACCGCGAGCCGATGTGACAGACTGATCCTCGATGTCTGCGAGCCCAGAGAGCACGAACACCGTCGGTCACCTCGCGATCGTCGCCAACCCGACGGCGGGTCATGGCGCCGGGCAACGCGTCCTCGGAGCAGTGACCGCGATTCTGCGCGGCCGCGGCGTCAGTCACGAGGTCTTGACCGCCGACACCCGCGAGGAGAGCGCACGGCTCGCGGAGGAAGCAGCCGAACGCGGAGCCGACGCCCTCCTCGTCGTCGGCGGTGACGGAACCGTTCAGACCGTGCTCCGTACCGTTCACAGTCATCAGCTGCCGCTCGGCATCCTCCCGGCGGGAACCGGAAACGACGCCGCACGCATGCTCGACATCCCCCTCGACGACGTCGCCCGCGCGATCGCGATCATTCTCAACGGCAAGACCCGACGCATCGACCTCGGCCGCGCCTCCTTCTCCGACGGCGTCGTCGACCTGTTCTGCACCATCGCCGCAACGGGATTCGACGCTGCCGTCGCCGAACGCGCCCAGGATCTCTCCTGGCCGAGCGGGCGAGCGCTCTTCGCCTTGGCCGCGCTGCGACAACTCCCCAAGCTCAACCGGCACCACTATCAAGTGCGCGTCGACGACGTCGAGGTCGAGACCGACGCCGCGTTCACCGCCATCGCCAACGGTCCGACGTACGGCGCCGGAATGCGGATCGCACCCCACGCCAGCGCCGACGACGGCCTCTTCGACATCGTGATGGGCTCCCACCCCCGACACCTTCCGCGGCTGTCACTTCTGCGCGGTCTCGCCCAGGTGCTCTACGGTCGCGTAGAAAACAACCCCCTGTTCAAAGACATGCAGGGGCGCGAAGTGGAGCTGTACTGCGATCCGCCCGCCGATGTGTCGCTCGACGGCGACATCGTCGGCTCGCTACCGACCGTCTTCGACATCCTCCCGGGCGCCATCGAGGTCTACGTGCCGCACTGAGTGGCCCCGAGAGCGCAACGGCAGGGTCGCTACCCCTCGCCGCGTTCGGCCCACCACTCGCGCAGCGCTGCGACTGCCTCCTCGTGCGACAGCGGGCCGCGGTCGAGGCGCAGCTCCTTCAGGTACCGCCACGCTTGTCCGACGACCGGCCCGGCAGGAATCTGGAGGATCTCCATGATCGCGTTGCCGTCGAGGTCGGGGCGTACCCGTTCGAGGTCCTCCGCGGCGGCCAGAGCGGTGATGCGCTCTTCGAGACTGTCGTAGTTCTCCTGCAGCCGACGCGCCCGCCGCTTGTTGCGGGTGGTGCAGTCGGCGCGCACCAACTTGTTGAGCCGGTCGAGCAGCGGACCGGCGTCCGTGACGTAGCGTCGGACAGCCGAATCGGTCCACCGCCCTTCGCCATAGCCATGAAAACGCAGATGCAGGAACACCAGCGTTGCCACATCTTCGACGACGGCCTTCGGATACTTCAAGGCGCGCATACGCTTTCGCACCATCTTCGCGCCGACGACCTCGTGGTGGTGGAAGCTCACACCGCCGTCGGGCTCGTGGCGTCGGGTCGCGGGTTTGCCGATGTCGTGCAGCAGCGCGGCCCAGCGCAGGATGAGGTCGGGGTCGCCCTGCTCGAGGTCGATCGCCTGCTGCAGCACGGTCAACGAATGCTGATAGACGTCCTTGTGTTGATGGTGTTCGTCGATGGTGAGTCGCATGCCCGGCACTTCAGGGAGTACGCGGTCGGCGAGTCCGGTCTCGACCATGACGTCGATCGCCTCGATCGGATGCTCGCCCAGGATGAGTTTGTCGAGTTCGGCGTGGACCCGCTCAGCGGTGATGCGGTTGATCTCGTCGGCCATCTCGGTGATCGCGTCGAAAACCCGCGGCGCGAGCCGGAATCCGAGCTGCGAGACGAACCGCACCGCGCGGAGCATCCGCAGCGGATCGTCGTTGAACGATTCCTGCGGCGTCGCAGGTGTGTCGATGATTCCGGCGAGGAGTGCTGTCATTCCGTCGAGCGGGTCGTGGAACTCCGCGGGTCCGTTCGGGCCTATCGCGACGGCCATGGCGTTCATCGTGAAATCGCGGCGCACGAGGTCGGCTTCAAGCGAATCGCCGAAGGTGACCTCGGGATTTCGACCGACGCGGTCGTACTGGTCGGCACGGAACGTCGTGATCTCGATCATCACGTCGCCCTTGCGTGCCGAGATGGTCCCGAATTCGATGCCGGTGTCCCAGATCGCGTCGACCCAACCGGTCAGCAGGCGGGTGATCTCGGCGGGACGGGCGTCGGTGGTGAAGTCCAGGTCGTTGCCGAGGCGCCCGAGCACCGCGTCGCGAACCGACCCTCCTACCAGGTACAACTCGTGGTCGGCTGTCGCGAACCGCTCGCCGAGGGGCGCCAGAACGTCGGAGAGCCCCTGCAGGGTGACCGCTGCAGCGGCGAGAAGCCTGGTGCGGCGCTCGATGCGTGCGTTCGATGCGGTCGAGTCGGTCACGGCACGCCAGCCTACCGGCGTGGGCGCTGCGGAAACATCCCGGCACCCGCGTCGAACCGGCTCCTGACCGGTCCGGTTCCCGCCGCACCTGACGGCACTGGGCAAACGGCAGGTGACCAGCGGCTAGCATCGAGTCTGTGTCAACCGAGTCCCCGACCAACCGTGCAGACGTCTCAGGCGACGTCTCGTCGGCTGGTCACGGTGGTATTTCGGGTGGTAGTTCAGGTGGCAATTCGCGAGCCACGACACCCGGCACCCCCACGGGCGCGCCTGCCGGTTCCGGCGCAAAGTCGGTGGGCAACCCCGGCGTCGCCAACGCAGGCAAGCCGGGTCCGTCACGCCGTTCGCGCCGTGGACGTCGTCGACGACGCGCCCAGGACAACCGCCGAGCCGAGCCCGCGGGAACCGATCACCGCGGCGGTGCCGACCCTGCCCTAAACAGCAAGAACAACCCGAACAGCAAGAACAACGACAAGCAGCGAGACAGGCAGCGCAAACGTGCGCCGTCTCCTGCAGACGTCGCGCGTGCCACCGCGCGCTCGAACCGCGTCGAAGCAGGCATGGCCGACGCCGAGCCCGCCGACTGCGACGCGGAGACGTCGATCGAGGGCGCGCACGCCAAGGTGACGCCGCCCAAGCCGTCCGACATCGCTGTCGTCAGCGCAAAGATCACCAAAACCGGCCTGACGCACGCGTCGAACGGCCCCAAGCCCGGACAGAACCGCAGCCGACGCCGCGCCACCCGCACGGCGGACCGGACGGCCAACAGTCCCGACCGCCTGCAGACCGTGCGCGAGACCTCTGCGGGTGGGCTCGTGATCTCCGACCTCGACCTCCCCGTCGACGAACTGTCGGCGGCATTGATCGGGCGCGTCGACAGGCGCGGCAGGCTGATGTGGTCGCTTCCGAAGGGACATATCGAGACCGGCGAGACCGCGGAGCAGACCGCGATTCGCGAGGTCGCCGAGGAAACGGGCATCAAGGGAACCGTGGTCGCACCCCTCGGCAAGATCGACTACTGGTTTGTCAGCGAGGGCAAACGCATCCACAAGACGGTGCATCATTATCTGCTGCGTAGCGTCGGCGGAGAGCTTTCCGACGCCGATTACGAGGTCAGCGAGGTCGCATGGGTGCCGTTGCACGAGTTGCCGCGCAAGCTCACGTACTCTGACGAGCGGCGATTGGCCCGGATGGCGCGCGGCGTGATCGCCGATCTGGCCGCCGACCCCGCACGGTTGGCCCAATCCGAGGCCGAGAGCAGCCGCACCGAACCGAACGCATATGAGAAAGCCGCAGCCGCACGTAATCAGCGACGCAACGACGTCGGGCATCGCTCGGAGGTCAAGCGTCGCGCGGACAGTCAGCCTCAGGCGCGGCCGCGGCGACGGCGCAGGCGTCCTCGGCGACCTGCGTCCGGGGATGCGTGACGTCCTGCGCATCGGTAGTTCTCGGCGCCTGAGCGCCTCTTTCTTCACGCGTGCGCGCGTTCTTCTCGCTGTTCTCGGCGTGGTGATCGTCGCGGCGCTGTGCGCTGCCCCGGCCGCAGCGGTGCCGACCAGCGGCGCGTCGGACGGCTCGACGTCGTCCGACGACCAGCGGTTTGCCTCCGTGGTCATCGACACACTCACGCCGTCGATGGTCACGACGACGTCGGGACCCGACCTCACCGTCGAAGGACACGTACGCAACACCAGCTCGCGCACGATCAAAGATCTCAGCATCCGCCTCGAACGTGGCGACGCCGTCCGCGACGCCGCGGGCCTGCGCAGCAGTCTCGCGGTCGCGCATCCCCCGATCGCCGTCTCCGGAGCTTTCCGGAACCTCACCGACGAGCTGGCCCCGGGAGCCGAGGTCTCGTTCCGGATCAACATGTCACTCTCGGGTCAATCGGGCATGCAGATCTCGCGGACCGGCGTGTACCCGCTGCAGGTCAACGTCAACGGCGTCCCCGACTACGGCTCGATGGCCCAGGTCGCAGGCTCCCGGACTCTTCTCCCAGTGCTCTCACTGCCACCGGACAAGGATCGGGCCGCACAGTTCGACTCGTCGGAACTGGATTCGACGGGTCTGGATTCGACGGGTCTGGATTCGACGACTGGCGGCGCGGACAGTGCGACGGCCAGTGGGAACGGTGGCCTCAGCGCCGACGGAGCGGTCTCGGCCGACACCTCCGACCCCGCGCGCATCACGATGCTCTGGCCCCTCGCGGCACCCCCTCAACTCGCACCGGGCGGGCTCGGTGGCGGAACCCAACCCGTGCGCCTGATCAGCGACGACATGGCCCGCTCACTGCGCGACGGCGGCCGACTGCACGAACTCCTGGAGTCCGCGCGCAACGTGATCGGGACCGCGGCGGGCGATTCGGCCGCAGGGTCGGGCAGCGCGGACGACAGCGGCAGTTCCGCCAACCCGCCGGCGAGCGGTTCCGGTTCAGGGGCATCCGGATCCACGACGTCGTCGGGCTCTGGAACGCCGGCTCCCGGCGCGTCCGCAACGTCGACGTCGCCCGCCGCGCCGAGTGCCTCCGACCTGCAACGCAGCATGTGTCTTGCCATCGACCCCGACCTTCTGGTGACCGTTCGCGCCATGTCGTTGGGCTACGTGGTGTCCAGCAATCCCGCCGACCCGACGTCGCGCACCACGCCCGGAACCGGTAGCGACGCCGCAACCCAGTGGCTGTCCGACCTTCGTGGTGTCGCGGCACGGACGTGTGTTGTCGCGCTGCCGTTCAGCCAGGCGGACCTGCCCTCGTTGGCGCGCATCGACCGCTCCGGGCTGACCACCGCCACGCTCGATGCCCCCGCAGACGTCGTCGACGCGATTCTCGGAGTGCGCAGCGTGCGGGGGCTGACGATTCCCGCGCTCGGAGCCGTCGATCAAGCGGGCAGTGAGCTCCTGCGCGACGCGGGGCACCCCAAGGCGCTCGCCTCGGCGTCGTCTGTCGATCCGACAGGCAACCCGAATGCCGCGGGCCTCTACAACGTGGGCGGCCTGCTCACCCAGACCTACGACTCGTCGGTCAGCGCGGCGATGGGTGCCGTGGGCACTGCTCCCCTGGTCACCGCGCTCACTCCGCCGAGCCAGCAGACCGACCTCGCCGTTGAATCGCCGGTCAGCCGACGCCAAGCCGCAGTGGCTGCGCTGGCATTTCGCTCGATCGCGACTCCGGGATCGAGCGGGGAGCCCGGAACCTCCACCAGCACGGGCACTGCCGTGACGAGTAACGCCGTCACGAATACCGCAGGCCGCGCGGAAGTCGTGATGCCCCCGACGTACTGGTCGGCCACGTCCGACGACGCGAACGCACTGTTCTCCACGGCCACGGTTCTCTTCGGCTCACGCGCAGCAACCCCTGCCCCGCTCGACGACCTGGTCAACCGGATCGGCGGTGCGACGGCACCCGCTCGACTCGTCGACCCACCGGGAGTCGGCCCGATCTCACAGATCGGACCGGCGCTCACCAACCGGACCGTCGACTCGATCCGGTCGGCAGCCGACGAGTCGTGGCGCCTGCAGGGAGCGCTGGTCGATTCGGCCGACGTCGACGCCAGCCCCGAGCGCTACGTCTCTCAGCTGCGTGAGGATCTGCTCCGCTCGATCCGCTCGCCCGACGAGAACAACACCGCAACACGGACCCGACTTGCGCGAGAACGTCAGCAACGTATCGATGCGGTGCACTCGACGCTCAACCGGATGCACGGGTCGGTCACCATCCTCGACCCCGGTGGCCGATATACCCTCGCGTCGGAGCGAAGTCCGCTGCTGCTTGTCGTGCGCAACGACCTCGCGCTCCCGATCAGGGTTCGCATCACCACGACCGCGCCGAAGGACCTCGAGATCGGCGACGTCGGGGTCGTCGAGATCCCGGCTCGCGGCACCCGCCAGATCCAGTTGCCGACACACGCGCGGTCCTCCGAGGCGATGACGGTGACGATCGGGATGTCGACGGTAACCGGAGTCACACTCGGCACCCCGATCAAACTGTCGGTGTATTCCAACGCATACGGAAAACCGCTGTTCATCGTCACGATCTGCGCAGCGGTCGCGCTGATCCTGCTCACCGCGCGCCGCCTCTGGCGCCGATTCCGCGGCAGGCCCGACCCCGCCGACGAGGACCGACCCGAGCCCGACGAGCTGGAACGGATGCTCGCGGCGAGCACGTACCAGCAGCGGCGCCGTACCCTCCAACAGGAGGAGGCACTCGCCCAGACTGAACAGTTCGGCGCGATTGCACGGGACGACTCTGCGCCCCCGACGACGAGAGACAGCGGCGCAGCGATAGACGGCAGCACGACGATAGACAGCGGCACAGCGGTAGACAGCGGCACAGCAAAGGACAGCGGCACGGACAGGACGGGCGCATGAGCGATCGAGGACAACGCGGCGATCCGCCACGACGATCCGCGCCGGACTCACAGAAGCCGGCCGCGCCAGACTCCCAGCGGCGAGCCGCTTCAGAATCACAGCGGCGTGCCGAGCCGCGTCGCGTTCCGCCTAACGATTCGACGCAGCGCCGCTCAGGTGCCAGGTCCTCGGGTCCCCGCGACCCCGGCATGCGTGACCCCGGTGTCGGGCCCGCGCCGCTGAACGGGCCGGTTGGTGCTCGCCCGCCGTTGTCAGGGCGCGCAGCTCCTCGCGTGATCCCGCCTGGACGCCCAGACGCCCCGCATTCGACGACTCGTGACCCGCGCCCGTCCCGCGATCTGCCCCAGCATCGCGACGGCCGCCACGAGCGACCAGGCGACGACCGCACCCAACAGCAGCCGAATACCCAACCGACGGGCTCCCAACCCCCGCACGGCTCCCAACCTCGCCGCGGCACCCAGCCCCCCAACGCCCAACCCCCGAGCGCCGCCCAACCTCGACGTGCAGCCCCCTCACGTGCAGCCCAACCTCCCCGCGCGGGACGTCCGCTGCGCGAGGCCCGACCGACGACGGGCACTCGCCGGCCTCCATCGTCGAATCCGCAAGCGTCGAACCCTCAGCCGACGAATCCCCCAGCTCGCCCCGCGCCGAATTCCCCAGCTCGCCCCGCGCCGACTCCCGCAGCGCGGACCGCTGCCTCAGCGTCCACCGCGACGCAGTCGCGCGAGCCAGACAGCACTGCCCCAGATTTCCCAGACACCCCAAACACCGACACCTCAGATGCCGACGCCTCGTCGTCGACCGGTCTCGCGCGCGACTCCGATGCGAGCATCGTCAAGACCTCCGGGTCGATCGCGCTCGCCACGCTGACCAGCCGCATCACCGGGTTCATTCGAACCGTGCTGGTGCTCGCGATGCTCGGTCCCGCGATCGCATCCGCGTTCCAGGCGGCGTACGTGCTGCCGAACATGATCGCCGAGGTCGTCCTCGGTGCCGTGCTGACCGCGATCGTGATCCCGACGCTCGTCCGTGCGGAAGCCGAGGACCCCGACGGCGGCCGAGGCTTCATCAACCGCATCTTCACCCTTGCGCTGTGCATGCTCGGTGCTGCGACGCTCATCGCCCTCGTCGCTGCGCCCCTGCTCACCCTCCTCAACGTCGGCGACGGCAACGTCAACAGACCGCTGACCACGGCACTCGCCTATCTCCTACTGCCGGAGATTTTGTTCTACGGGCTGTCGGCGCTGTTCATCGCCATCCTGAACATGAAGGGCTTGTTCAAACCGGGTGCCTGGGCTCCGGTGCTGAACAACGTCGTCCAGATCGCGACGCTCGTGCTGTACGCGTTGATGCCCGGCGAGATCACGCTCAATCCGGTCAAGATGTCCGAGCCCAAGCTGCTGGTCCTCGGTGTCGGCACCACGCTCGGCGTCGTTCTGCAGGCGTGCATTCTGATCCCGTGGCTGCGTCGAGCCGGGGTGCGGCTGAAGCTCCAGTGGGGCATCGACGCGCGGTTGCGTGCCTTCGGGCGCCAGGCGGTTGCGATCGTCGGCTACGTCGCGATCCTTCAGGTCGGACTCGTCATCACCTATCGGATCGCCTCGCACGCCGACTCGTCGGGCATTTCGGTGTACGCGACGCACTGGCAGCTTCTCCAACTCCCGTACGGCGTGCTCGGCGTGACAATCCTGACCGCGATAATGCCGCGCTTGTCGCGCAACGCCGCAGCCGACAACCGCGACGCCGTCGTCGACGATCTCTCCCTCGCCTCACGCCTGACGATGGTCGCTCTGGTCCCGACCGTCGCGTTCATGACCTTCTTCGGTCCGGCAATCGGCATCGCGATCTTCAACTTCGGCAAGTTCGACGCCTCGATCTCCTCGCAGCTTGGCTCCGTCCTCGCCTGGGGCGCATTCACGCTCATTCCCTACGCCATCACGCTCGTCCAGCTACGCGTGTTCTACGCCGCGCAGGACGCGTGGACTCCGACGTGGATCGCGCTGGGCATCACCGTCGTCAAGATAGCGTCGTCGTATCTGGGTCCGGTGCTCTTCTCCGATCCGCACATGGTGATCCGTTGGCTGTCGCTGTCGAATGGTCTCGGCTATCTCGCGGGCGCGATCGTCGGACACTTCCTCCTTCGTAAGCGCCTCGCCTACCGCCGCCTCGAAGGTGTTGCGCGCACGACGATCGTGACGCTGATTGTCTCGGTCGGCGTCGCCGCGATCGTGTGGGTCGTCGCCGAGTTGTCGGGTCTGCATTATTTGGGCACGGCAGAGGGCAAGCTCGGATCGCTGGCGTATCTGCTGATCACCGCGGTCGTGGTGCTCGGTGTGACCTACGCGGGCCTCTCGGCGGCAGGGCTGCCCGACGTCGTGGCGATCGGTAATTCGGTGCGCCGCTTGCTCGGTCGGTTCATCCCCGCTCTGGCGCCTCCTGCCGGCCAGGTCACGGAATCGTCGCCGACCATCACGGTTCAGTTTCCGCGGGTCACTGCCGACGAATCGCTCCCGTACTCTGGTCAGGTACAAGTGGTCCGGCGATTCGACCGCGGTACCGCGAGCTGGCAGTCGTATGCGGTGCTCAGCGGTGGTGCAGCCGGTGGTCGGGGTCTCGAAGTGGGCTCACCAACGCGTGAACCACGAGATATTCGGTATCGCAGGAAAGGAGTCCGACGCGTGACTGACAGCGGCTTGACTGATAGCGGCTTGAGTGGCAGCGAGGTCGAGACCACCCCCCAGTCCGAGACGTCCTCCGATACGACGAGTGAGCAGGCCAAGACCAATGAGCCGCGCCCATCCCCAAAGACCGGCGGACCCACCCCCGATCCCGACCGTCCCGAGGAACTCGGCACGCCCGTGCGCCGCGGACCGCGTCTCATCCCCGGCGCGGCTGTCGCCGGCGGTCGTTACCGCCTCCTCGACACCCACGGCGGCACCCGTGGCCTCCAGTTCTGGCGCGCACAGGACATCAACCTCGACCGCGAGGTCGGCCTGACCTTCGTCGACGCCGAGCAGCTCGCCCCGCCGCCCGAGCGCGGAGATCAGCCGAGCGCAAGCGATTCCGGCCCCCAGGGCGTTCTGACCCGGACTCTGCGACTTGGCCAGATCAGCTCCGCGGGCGTCGCACGTGTTCTCGACGTCGTGCGTGGCTCGTCGGGTGGAATCGTCGTCACCGAATGGGTCCCCGGTTCGTCGTTGGCCGACGTCGCACGCTCGGGTCCCTCCCCCATCGGTGCCGCCCGTGCCGTCCGTGCGCTCGCGGCTGCCGCCGAAGCCGCACACCGTTCCGGCGGCGCGCTCTCCATCGATCATCCCGACCGGATTCGGATCAGCACCGACGGCAACGCCGTACTCGCCTTCCCGGGAACCCTTGCGGGCGACGACAAATCGTCGGATGTCCGCGGACTCGGCGCCGTGCTGTACGCGCTACTGCTCGCACGCTGGCCCCTTGACGGCGAGACCGGACACCACCTCGTCACCACCGCCGACACGACGACGCCCGTCGGCGGACTCCCCATTGCCTCCCCCGGCCCAGACGGTGAGCCGATCGACCCGCGAGAGGTCAAGTCCGACATACCTTTCGAGATCTCCGCGGTCGCCTCGCGCGCACTCGACGGCGCACGCGGTATTCGCACTGCAGGCACCGTCCAGCACGTCCTCGACCAGGCAACCGTCCTCGATCTCCCGACCGACATGCTGCCCGCCATCAACGACGACGAGCCACCGGTGCGGATCGGCGCTCATGAACCGTCTCCCGCTGCTGCAGCTCGCAAACGCAACGTCGGGTTGCTCGCGGGCGCAGCGCTGCTCGCGTTGTTCGTTGTCATCGCGCTGATCGTCTGGGCCACAGGCATTTTCGGCGGCGACGAGGGCAATACCAACATCAACTCGATCCTCCCGACGACCTCCGCACCTGCCGCGCCGGGCTATTCCGCACCACCGCAGGCGGCCGCAGGCACAGCGATCCCGCTCAACGCGGTCTCGATCGTCGACTTCTCCGCTCAGCCGCCAGACAATTCCGTCAATCTGCAGAACGTGATCAGTGGGGCAGCTCCACCGTGGCGCAGCGACAGTTACCGGGGCTCAGCGGCTTTCGGTGGACTCAAGAACGGCATGGGCCTCATGTTCGACCTCGGCAGTGAGCAGAACGTCAAGGCTGTGACCATCAAGACGCCGACGCCCGGCTTCAACGTCGAGATCCGCACCGCACCGTCGGCAACACCGACCGCCGCGCAGACCTCGACGGTGGCAACCGGCACGGTCGACCAGCCGAGCACGACGCTGACGGTCGAAAATCCGCAGGGCAGCCGCTACGTGATGGTCTGGCTCACCTCGCTGCCGAGCACAGGAAACGGCAGCTACCAGGTACAGATCGGCCAGGTCACGATGGCGCGCTGACGCGCCCTTCACCGCTTTCGACTGTTCCGGCTTCCGTGGCGTCGGCTCCGGTGACGCTTGAGGGCGCCCACCCGGGAGGACCGAACACGTAACCCAGGCGGGCACGCCAGCTTGCCGCTGCACGGACGTCGCGCGCGATGCTCGCGTACTCGTGTGTTTGAAGCTTCACGATATTGTACGTACCGACCGGCTTGGTGAGTCCGTATGTGGGACGGTGTGTTTCAGGCGCGAACGAACCAAACAGCCTGTCCCAGATGATCAGCGTGCCTGCGTAGTTGCGGTCGAGATACTCCGGATCACTGCCGTGATGCACCCTGTGATGCGATGGCGTGTTGAAGACGAATTCGAAAGGGCGCCACATCTTGTCGATGCGCTCGGTGTGAATCCAGAACTGGTACACCAGGTTCAGCGAGTACGCGGCGAACACCAGCGCGGGCGGCACACCAAGGAGGGGGAGTGGCAGCCACATCACAAGGGCCGCACTGATATTCCACTTCTGCCGTAGCGCCGTCGCGAAGTTGAAGTACTCGCTCGAATGATGCGCTTGGTGAGTCGCCCACACCAGCCGCACCCGATGCGATACGCGGTGCGACCAGTAGAACAAGAAGTCGACGCCGAGGAACGCGATCACCCACGTGTACCAGGCGGTGACCGGAAGATGCCACGGCGCGAGGTAGGCGAAGATGGCCGTGTACACGAGCAACCCGAGCAGTTTCCACGCCGCGCTCGTCGCAATCGACACGACGCCCATCGACAGACTCGCACGAGCATCGCGCTTCTCGTAGGCACCTTTCGGCGGTCGGCCGTCGTCGTCGGATTCCTCGAGCTTGTAGGCCGCGAACCACTCGATGGCCAGCATCGTCACGAAGAACGGGATCGCGAGGACCGTCGGCTCCCGCATCGGGTCGGGGAGTAGGTCGAGCATCGTGAGCGTCACCTCCGGTCTACTATCTGACACGGCAGTGTGTCAGATTCATGTTGACACAGTATCGTCTCAGATGAGGCGTGTCCATGCCGACCGGTAGGCAGGACGAACAACGCCAGCAGGACACAGGGCCAGCAAAACCGACGAGACAAGAGAGGAATCCGTGACACTCGAGACCTCCCAGCCCGGACCTTCGGGGCGGTTGTACGCCGGGACCGGGCCCGAGCAGCGGCAGGCGCGGCGTCGGGCAGCTTTTGTCGACGCCGGACTGGACCTGTTCGGCCGCGAAGGCTTTCGTCACGTGTCGGTCAAGCGGCTCTGCGACGAGGCCGGCCTCACCCAGCGCTATTTCTACGAGTCCTTCTCCGACCGAAATGCGTTGCTGGCAGCGGTGTACGAACACTGCGTCGACGTCTGCCGCACGGCCGTGGGGGAGAGCCTCCTGCAGGTCCCCGACGCCTCCAACGTCGCACCACGCGAGCAGCGCCTCGCACAACTCACCCGCGTCGCACTCGACGCCCTGCTCGAACGTCTCACCGGCGACCGTCGGATGGCGCGGGTGATCCTCGTCGAGGTCGTCGGGGTCGACGCCTCGCTCGAGCGACTGCGGATGGACGCTATTCACGCGTGGGCCCAACTGGCCATCGACATCGCATTCGACGACGAGCAGCCGCCCGCGCGATTCCAACTCGCCGCGGTCGGATTGATCGGTGCTCTCACGCAGCTCCTCGTCGACTGGTACATCGCGACCGACGCCGGGGCACCGGCCGCAGACGTCTCCGACATCCGGGACGTCTGTGTCGAGATGTTCATCGCGACGTATCAGCGCCTGGCCTGACACAGGACCTACCCTGGTGGTGGATGTACCGCCGCGCTCTACCGCTGCACAACCGACGTCACCGGACGAAAGGTACCTGAGCCATGTCCACAGCCGAGCTGACCGACCAGGTCGTCGAATTCCTCACCACCGGAACCCGAACCGGCAAGATCGCGTGGGTGTCGAAGGACGGTCGAGCGCTGGTCACACCGATCTGGTTCATCGTCGAAGACGGCGCGCTGGTGTTCAACACCGGTATCGACACGTCGAAAGGTCGCGCACTGCAACGTGATTCGCGAGCGACGATCGTCGTCGACGACGAGAAGCCGCCGTTCTCGTTCGTGCAGGTCCAGGGCACCGTCGCCTTCGACGACGACCCCGCCGACCTACTGCGCACAGCCACGGCGATCGCCGAGCGGTACATGGGTCCCGACCTTGCCGAGCAGTTCGGCAAGCGCAATGCGGTGCCAGGCGAAGCGCTCGTACGGCTGACGCCGACGAAGGTCATCGCCGCCTTCGACGTCGCGGACTGAGCACCCCCGCCGCCGGTTGAGCCTGTCGAAACCACCGCCACCCGGTCGCAGTGCTACCCGTCGCGATGCAGTCGCGGCTCGAGTTGCTGCGTCTTCTCGTCCGTCCATCCGGGCGGCTGCAGGATGCGTGCCCAGGCGTAGGGGATGGCCGACTGATAGTTGTGGCCGTGGCCGTCTGGGACGTTGACCGACACCGCCATGTCGGCCGACACCTGGAGGAAGGTGACGAACGGAATCCAGTGCGTCGCGCTGATGACGTCCCTGCCGCGCTGTTCCTTGAGCCAATCCGGTTCGCGCAGAATGAGTTGCGGCGACCACCAGGCGATGGGATCGGACGCGTGTTGCAGGTAGACCATGCGCGAGTAGTCCCACGGTGCGTCTGGCCGATCGAGATCCTTCTCGTCTGCGATGAAGCGCACCTGCCTGCCGTTGTTGTAGATCGGCAGCCACTGCGGTGATCCCTTGTCGCGGCCCGCGGTTGCATCGTTCCAGAGCGTGTTGCTGAACGTCGGACCGGAGAGCAGCGCGCCGTCGGTACGGGCGGTGACGGTCGGGACCGTACCGAAAGCCGCTTCGGCGCCGAAGGATCCGAGGCTTTCGCCGAAGACGACTAGCTTGGGACGCTCCGCTTCGGGAAGCTCGCGCACCTTGGCGTCGACAGCTTCGAACAGTGACGTACCCGCCTGGCGGGCACGTTCTTTGTCGACGATGAATGAAATCCAGCTCGGCAGATACGAATACTGCATTGCCACCGTGGCGACGTCGCCGTTGTACATGTACTCGAGCGAGTCGATGGTTGCCTTGTTGAGCCAACCGGATCCGGTCGTCGAGCCGATCGCGATCACCTTGCGCTTCAAGCCACCTGCGCGCACGAGCTCGTCTGCAGCCAACTGCGCGTTGGCGCGCAGATTGTCGCCGGAACCCAGCCCGACGAACGCGCGGATCGGCTCCATCGCCGGCTGCTTGTTGAACTCCGACAGCTTCGCGACATCCGGTCCGTTGGAGACGATTACGCGACCCTCACGCCCAAGCGACTCCCACGTCACCAGCGACCCGGGACCGCCTGATCGCAGCCCGGACGTCGGGGGAGCGGTGTTGGGCCGCACCTCGTCGTTGGCGGACGCGAAGGTGCTGTTGAGCGCCTTCATCGAATACTTCGCGACAACACCGTTGAGGATGAACACCGTCAGCAGCGCGACCACAAGCAGGCCCGCGACAGCGGCAACGCGCGGCGGAGCGATCTTTCTGAGCTGGCGCACAAGCCATATCACGAGACTCGCCCATGCTTGCCCGATCACCATCAGCAGCACGAAGACGAGCACAGCGAACACCGCGATGATCGGATACGCCGTCCAGGTGAGGTTTTCGACACCCATCAGATTGCGAATCTCGGTCTGCCACCGCGAATACCAGTACAGCATCAAAACCGTGCCGATGAGCGCGATCACACCCAGTGCTATCCAATAGTTTCGCTTCGGCGACGGCCAGCGCTCCGAGCGAGACAGCATGTACCGCACCAGCCAGGCGATGAACACCCCGACGCAATAGCCAACTGCCGCAGCGCCACCCGACACGACGCCCTGGAACAACGGGCCGCGCGGCAGCAACGACGGCGTCGTCGACAACCAGAGAAAGACCGTCGCGAACATGAGGCCGGCGAAACTGATCCGATGCGCGTAGGCCAGCGCCGCGCGTCGTAGCTTCGACGACGAGCGCGGCGACGACTCACCATCCTCGCTCTCGACGGCGGGCTCGCTGTCTGAGACGGACTTGTTTTCGACGGTGGGCTCGCTGTTTGCGGCGGGGCTGCTGTCGGCTGCCGATTTGCTGTCGACGCTGCCGGGCTCGGCGAGTCGGCCATCACCTTCGGGTGGGCGACCCGAGGTGCTCGTCTTCGGCGACGCGTCGTGCTCGGAGCCGGTCGCTGGCTTGTCTGGCACCTGGGCACCCCTTGTGGTCATCGGACATCGATGTGACTCGTGAATCCTAAACCTGTGCAACGCTACCGTGGTGAGCCGCGACGACAGTATCTCATCTGCGAACCCGCGCTTGCCCGATTCTCAACAGAGTCGTCGACTGTGGTTGGTGCCGATCGTTGGTGCCGCGTTGATGCTGACGGCACAGATGTGCGCCCATTTCCTGCACCTTCCGGGCGTCGAATGGTTGGTGACCGTCGCCGCAGTGGTTGCCGTGTCCATCGCGCTCGCTGCGGGCCTCACACACGAGGATCTGGGCCTCGGTCGCGCCGGCCTACGCAGCGGCGGTCGGTACGCGCTGGTCATCGTCCTTGCGGTCGTTGTTGTGGTCGTTGTCGGTGTTGCCATTCCGCCGACACGCGAGTTGTTCCAGAACGACGCCTACCGCGACCTCGGGCATGCGCTACTCGCCGCGTTCGTCGTGATTCCGTTCCAGACGGTGCTACCCGAGGAGTTGTTCTTCCGCGGTGTGCTGTTCGGCTCGCTGCGTCGACTCACGACGCCAACCCGCGCACTGCTGATCCAAGCCGTGCTGTTCGGCTGTTGGCATGTGATCACGTCGCTGGGGCTCACTGCCGGCAACGCTGGGCTGTCCGATCTCTTCGGCCACAGTGTGTTCGCGCAAATCATCGGCGTAGTGCTCGCCGTCGCCGTCACGTCAGCTGCGGGTGTACTCCTCGGATGGCTCCGCGTACGCAGCGACAGCCTGCTCGCTCCCATCGCCCTGCACTGGGCCGCCAATGGCATCGGTGCCGTCGGCGCCGCACTGGCCTGGCGGTTCGGGGGATAGGCGTATCGGGCGACAGACGAGCTCACCGAATCGGCGAACCACATGCCGCTCATCATCCTCCGAAGAAGATGGTGAGCTATGCGCCACCTACGTCCTACAGAGGGATAAGCGAAAGCCACCAGGGTGGTGTCCCACGTGGGCACCGGTCTTGCATCACGCCAGCGGCGTCGTGCTGCCACGCGACAACTGCCCACACTACGAGTAGCGCAACCGCCGTCGCCGCGACCGGAGCGAACGCTACGACCCAGACGCTGGATCGAGTAGCCAGGACAGCGTAAGCCGCCCAGCAGAAGACCAATACCGTGAGAGCTGTCAACGGAGCGTATCCAGCAATTCCCCAGGCTCTGTTTGCATCCCACTCTGTGTCAGTGCAGGCGGCCCAAATGCTCGGGAGCAGTCGGAACACAGCGATCCCCGCCCCGACAGTAGCAACGGAACCCAGAGGACCCCGACGCGACGGATTGTCTCGATCACGAGCCGCCGTTGTCACGGATTTGTGTCACCTTCTTGCCTTCAGACTCAGCCTTTGCAAGCTCATCGACTACTTGTGCGACACCCTCGTTGAATTGAGCTTCGGTCATGTTCGGCCCGTACTCGTCATACCCGTTCAAACCAAGCCGCATCCGCAGCAAGCTGATCCAAGTCTTTCCAGAAATCCCACCATTCAGGCGCCTAATCTGCGTTCATTCCTCGGATACTCTTAATAGCATCAGACTTTGAATTCTTCATCATCTCGTTGTACATCCAGTGGCGGACATCCGTGAAGCGCTGTTCATCGGGAGAAGTGACATTCGATGCAAGGCTCTCCGTCTTACGGTCCGATGCATCTCGGCAAGCAGTTCGAGTGGACGCTCGATTGGATCACTCATTTCGCGGTAGCTTTCTCGAGCTTCGCAATTGCGCGTTTGGCGTCGCGCTGGATGAGGTCGCGCGGATCGTCGAGCCATGGCCGCAAGATCTCGATGTCCTCGGGCCGTTTCATACGTGCAAGCGCGGTCATCGCGGCCTGGGTGACCTCTGGGTCGGTGGCAAGCCGGTGCACCAGCAGATCGTGCGAACGATCAGTGCGGAATCGGCCCAGATAGTGCGTCACCGCATTGCGGACACCACTATTCGAATCTCGCAGGAGGGCAACCATTCGATCGTTGTCGGCTTTGGTCGCGATGTAGTCGAGCGCACGCGCCGCCTCATATCGCACTCCTTCCGGCGCCCAGGATTTGTCGAACTGCCCAAACAACGCCTCAATGGTCTCCCGGTCACCTTTGGCGGCTGGATCAATAAGATTGATATTCAGGCACATCCAGATCGAGTCTTTGTGTTTGCGTTCGGCTTTCGTGCGCCGCGGCTCGGGCAACCGCTCGTCGATGTAGTTGATCCAATCGGTGAACACCGGCACCGCAGCAGGCATCGTCTTATACAAGTACCTGAGCGGGTCTAGATAGTAGGTTTTGTAGCCCATCCGCGCAAGATCACGTACCAGCCGGAAGTCGACACCGGCCTGACCATCTTTGATGCGCGGCGGCGGGTCCGACAACCACTCCGGCCCACGCGGCATGTACATGAACCGCAACTGCGGCGGATCGGGGAGATCACGAAAGAACTCATCAGCTGTCACCGGACGGGCACCCCGCTATGGAGTTCTGGTTTTCAGGGTGGGGCGGTGTCCACCCCGGGCTCGGTGTGAACGGTTTCGGCTGCGGATCGCCGTGGGGCACGTTGTCGAACAATTCTTCGCGAACGATGGTCAGCTTCCCTTGATCTGCGAGGTCCTGGATCGCCGGACTAATTTGTGTGCGGTGATCCACAATTAGCACCGTCGTGTATTGCATACGCTCATCGTTTCCTCCTATCGAGTCGCCACAGCAGCCAGGAACTACCAAGAAGCTGAACGCGCCAACAGAATCATGCTCGAACACCTGTGATCCCAGCTCACCATCCCCACCCCGACCTCCCTCCACAACCCCGCACGCCAACCCGACATACGCGACACCGCGCTGCACTAATCTCAACCCATGCCCGGGGGAACCAGCGACACACGCAGCGACGAGCACCTGCTCACCGCCCACATCAACGGCGACCTCCACGCCTTCTCCACCCTCATCCGACGCCACCAAGAACGCCTCTGGGCCGTCGCCTACCGCACCCTCAACAACCCCGACGATGCCGCCGACGCACTCCAAGACGCACTCTTCAACGCACACAGAATGGCACACTCGTACCGGGCTGACGCGCGAGTTTCCACCTGGCTGCATCGCATCGTCGTCAATGCATGTCTCGATCGGATACGACGAGATAAGTTGCGCCCCACAGTTTCTCTTCCTGACTTCGAGATTCCAGCACTGGCGGCGCGTGAAGATCGGTACGCGGCGGTCGATCTGTCGATGAGCATCGGCGACGCTCTGGCGCAGCTCCCGGAGGAGCAGAGGGCCGTCGTCGTCGCGCTCGACGTCGAAGGTCTCAGCATCGCCGAAACGGCGCAGCGGTTGGGTGTCGCTGAGGGAACGGTGAAGAGTCGTTCGTCGCGAGCGCGTCTCCGCTTGGCAAAGCTGCTCGGTCACCTCAAGGAAGACTCATGAACACGAGATTCGAGGGAACCGATCGGCTCCGGTCAACGTCGTATGTGGCAGTGGACGAGCCAGGCCGCCATGATGGCCACAACAGTCGGGGGAGCAGGACAGCGCAACGATGAACACGCCGTATCCCGAACCGCCCTATTCGGAGGATCTGCTCGCCGACCTCCACGCCGGCGCGCTACCCGACGACACCGCCGCATACATGCGCGAGCGGATCGTCAACGACCCCGCAGCCCAGAGTGTGTTGGCCGCACTCGACCGCACCAGCGAGTCGCTACGTTCTCTCTCGGAGGAGCCGAAACCCGTTCCGCCAGAGGTCGACTCGCGGATCGCCGCCACACTGTCCGCCATTCACAACGACTCACTGGCCCGCGACGCTGCGCAGCAGTCTTCAGTGGCCCCTGTAGACCTCTCCGAACGTCGACGACGTTCGTCGACCCGCGCACCACGAGTTGCAGCTCTCCTCGTCGGTGCCGCGGCTGCGATCGCGGTGCTTGTGGGAGTCGTGACAGTCGTCGCCACCAGGACCACGGACGAACCGGGCGCCGGTGTGCAGGCGCAGCCGTCGACCTCGGCGAACACGACACAACTCGACGCACCGCAGCTCGACGGCGTCGAGAAGGCCTCGGCGTTGTCCGTGCTCGGAAAGACCGGCCACGCGCCGTTCGAATCCGAGGCAGCGCTACGTCGGTGCACCGCGGCCAACGGCGTACCGGCGTCGACTCCGGTCCTCGGTTCCGGCGAGATCACGGTGGGAGGGTCGGAGCGGGTGGCAATTCTGCTCGGGACGGGGATGGCCGGTCGGTTCGACGCACTCGTCGTCGAGCAGGGCTGCGATACCGACAACCCGGCGACGGTGTCGCGCACCAGACTGGGTGGGTGAGCGCCACGGGATCAGCAGCGGGAACATCTGCCCTTAGGCTTGTGTTGAACGAGCCGACAACGCGCACCGGAGAATCAGCGGTACCGCGCGTCGCCACAAGCACGGAGGACGGATGAGCCAGACAGACAACCAGCAGATCCACGACCTGATCATCATCGGGTCCGGACCGGCCGGATACACCGCTGCCGTATACGCAGCCCGCGCCGAATTGGCACCGGTCGTCTTCGAGGGAACGCAGTTCGGTGGTGCGCTCATGACCACCACCGAGGTCGAGAACTACCCCGGCTTCCAGAACGGCATCCAGGGCCCCGCGCTCATGGACGAGATGCGCGAGCAGGCCATCCGGTTCGGGGCCGATCTCCGCATGGAAGACGTCGAGGCAGTCCGCCTGACCGGCACGATCAAAGAGGTCGACGCCGGCGGCGAGACGCATCGCGCCCATGCGGTCATCCTCGCGATGGGTGCCGCTGCCCGCTACCTCGAGATCACCGGTGAGCAGGAACTGCTGGGCAGGGGAGTCTCGGCGTGTGCCACGTGCGACGGCTTCTTCTTCAAGGACCAAGACATCGCGGTCATCGGTGGCGGCGATTCGGCGATGGAGGAGGCCACCTTCCTCACCAAGTTCGCCCGCAGCGTGAAGCTGATCCACCGCCGCGACGAGTTCCGGGCGTCGAAGATCATGCTCGAGCGCGCTCGCGCCAACGACAAGATCGAATTCGTGACGAATTCCGCCGTCACAGGTGTGCTGGGCAGCAACTCGGTGACGGGCCTCGAACTGACCGACACGCGGAACGGCGACAAGAAGAACATCGACGTCACAGGCATGTTCGTCGCCATCGGGCACGACCCGCGCAGTCAACTCGTCCGCGGTCAGATCGACCTCGACGACAAGGGCTACGTGAAGGTCTCCGGCCGCACCACCTACACGTCGGTTCCCGGCGTGTTCGCCGCAGGCGACCTCGTCGACCACACCTACCGACAGGCCATCACCGCCGCAGGCAGCGGCTGTTCGGCAGCGATCGACGCCGAGCGGTGGCTCGCCGATCAAGGCGACATCGAGCCGATGCCGATCGAAGGCGATGTGGTCGCAACGGTCGCACCCACCGTCTGACCTGCGGATTCACCTCTATTCACCACCCTGCACCACGTCCAGAGGAGGACACATCATGGGAGCAAACACCGTGGCCGTCACTGACGCCACTTTCAAAGATCAGGTACTCGAGTCCAGCGGACCGGTGCTCGTCGACTTCTGGGCGACCTGGTGCGGCCCGTGCCGCATGATCGCACCGGTCCTCGAGGAGATCGCACGCGACTACGGCGACAAGCTGACCGTCGCCAAGGTCGACGTCGATGAGAATCCCGGAGTCGCTCGTGACTACAAGATCATGTCGATCCCGACCATGATCCTGTTCCAGGACGGCAAGCCGACCAAGACCATAGTCGGCGTCAAGGGCAAGGCCGCGCTCCTGCGCGACCTCGACTCCGTCGTCGGGTCCAACGCCTGACCGACACCTCAGCAGTGACGTCGCTCACGTCTCTACGTGAGCCGACCAGGCCACCGTCGAACAGCTCACCTGGCATTCGACGGTGGCCTGTACTGCTAGTTTGGCATCACGAACTATCTGCCACGTGTCGTCTGCGGCAACCGGTAGCCTCGGGGACGCGGCACAGCGTGGATCGGTTCAACTGTGTGCATGAGTTTTGCTCATATGCCACGACCTGAGACAATTCACTTTGGTTCAATGTCGTCCGTGTCCCCTCACGGCGACATGTCCAATTGAGGAGATGAGATGCCAACGTTCCGACTGGGAGATCGTGGGTCGGCCGTAGCCGAGATTCGATCGATCCTCTCCGGACAGGGACTGCTCAGCTCCACTCCGGGCCGTCACGCGGCACCCGAGAGCGGCAAAACACCTAGCGCCGCAACACCTGGCGACATCGCACCCAGCGACACGCACGACGCGGAAGCGCCGCAGACCGGTGCGGTTATCCACAGCACCGAGGACGCCCTCTTCGACATCGACGTCGACCACGCAGTGCGCGCGTTCCAGCAGCAACGCGGACTGATCGTCGACGGCATCGTCGGCCAGGCGACGTATCGATCGCTGCGCGAGGCGTCGTATCAACTCGGCGCGCGAGTACTCCTGTACCGACTGTCGGCTCCCATGGTCGGAGACGACGTCGCCACACTCCAAAGCCGACTGCAGAACCTCGGCTACTACACCGGACTCGTCGACGGCGTCTTCGGCGAGAGCACCCACAACGCGGTATGCCTCTACCAGAGCGAGTACGGACTCTCCGCCGACGGCATCTGCGGTCCGGCGACGCTGCGCGCACTCGACCGGCTCGGTACCCGTGTGACCGGTGGATCGCCCTACGCGATCCGCCAAGAAGAGCATGTTCGACGCTCCGGCCCCCAACTGTCCGGCAAGCGGATCGTCATCGATCCGGGAACTGCTGGGATGCACGCACTTTCGACCGGAGCGGTCGCCGAGTTGGAATCCCGCGTGCTGTGGGATCTCGCCGCTCGCCTCGAGGGCAGGATGGCCGCTGCAGGAATGGAAACCTTCCTGTCGCACGACGGTCGCGGCCACGCATCCGACGACGAGCGTGCTCGGGTGGCCAATCTCGTCGATGCCGACATGATGATCTCGCTACGATGCGGACACCACGAGACACCCGCTGCGAACGGCGTCGCGTCGTTCTACTTCGGTAACAACCGCGGGTCGTATTCGACCATCGGGCGCAACCTCGCAGACTTCATCCAACGTGAGATCGCCGCTCGCACACCGCTGACCGATTGCCGCGTCCACGAACGCACCTGGGACATCCTTCGGCTCACCAGGATGCCAGTTGTCCTCATCGACGTCGGTTACATCACCAACCCCGACGACGCCAAGGTGCTCGACGACCCGCACTATCGCAACGTGATCACCGAGGCCATCCTCGTCGCGGTCAAGCGCCTGTACCTGCTAGGCGAGAACGACCGCCCGACAGGGACCTACACGTTCGCAGATCTCCTTGCGGCCGAACGTATTTCCGGTTTCTGACCGGTAGCGGATCCAGTTACTTCTCGCGATCTCTGTCGCGGCTGGTTTCTGCGTGTCCGCGTGGGGTTGTTCGCGCGCCACTACGACTACCGGCCGGAACAGTGAGCCGCTCTCTGCCGACCAGATCGATCGCGGCCATCACGACGAGCTTCTCCAAGGCGCTCTCGACTCCGACCTTCCAGCCGAGTCCTTCGTCGAGCTCCAGGCGAAAGCGGGGGAACCTCACATGCGACGCAACCACGTCGAAGGCTGAATCCTTCAGGAGTCCGGCGTCGATCATGCATTGCCCACACAGATCCTGACCCGGGCCGTCGAGGATCTCGCGCGCGATCTCGACGACGGCCTCCTCCGACCACGTACTCAGGTCGCCGAAATCCGTTGTGTCAGAGCTCTTTCTGTCATCTGATGATTCTTCGTCACCGAGATACGCTGCGGGAGAGTCATACTCGCGCTCGAGTGCGTCGCGCGATGATCCGTGACGAGAACTGCCGTAGCGGGATCCACCGTGTCGGACGAAACCGAACGCTTCGACGGCACGGACGCCTCGTCGAATCAGATCGGTGACCACGGCATCGATAAGGAGGTCGCCCGCTTCCTCGAAACCCGGCTCGGTGCGCACAGAAGTGAGTAGCACCGCGTCGGCGCTCACCGGCGACGTCGGAAAGCTACGTGAGCGGGGGACGCGTCCGGGCGGAGCGTAGAGCGCCGCGCCAACGACAACGCCGGTCGACGAATCGATCGCGATCTGGCCGCAGGTTCCCCATTCGAGGAGGACCGACGAGATCCACGCCTCCTTGTCGAACTCGCTCTCGAAGTTCGTGAGACTCGCCGGTCCCGCCGGTGTCTCGGAGGACGACGCGGAGCCGCGCAGGGGAGAGGGATCGTCATCGGAAGCGGTGGACGCCGCGTTGGTGAACGACGGATCGACTTCCCAGAACACGCAACGACGGGTGTGCGGGGGCAATGACTCGAATGCTTCGAGATCGAGACTGGAAATCGTGAAGTTCATTGTGAATCCTCGCCTCGACGCATCGGTCGAGTGCCCACGAAAGTGAAATCTGATGTGTTGCAGGGTGTTTCACTGTTCATGTGCTCGGTGTGCTGCTCGACTGTCACTGTGACGAAACTTTCGGATGCGGTGGGTCACGAATTTTCGTGGGTATCGCCGACTTCGGTTGCTATTTTCTCGCCGAGTCGCCGATCGTTGCTACGTCTTCGGTTGGATCAACCCCACGATACGTTCGAGGTCGTCGACCGAGCCGAACTCGACGACGATCTTGCCCTTGCGTTTGCCGAGGCTGACGGTCACGCGGGTGTCGAGGCCGTCGGAGAGTCTCTCGGCGAGATCTTGCAGACCCGGCATCTGCATCTGCCGACGCTTCGGCGATGGGGTGGGGGTCGACGGTCCGTCGCCACGGTTGGCGAGAGTCACCGCTTCCTCGGTGGCTCGGACCGACAGGCCTTCGGCGACGATGCGCGCGGCAAGCGCTTCCTGCTGATCGCTTCCGGTCTCCAGTGACAGCAGCGCGCGTGCGTGGCCGGCCGAGAGCACTCCCGCGGCAACGCGGCGCTGCACGGGAATCGGGAGCTTCAGCAGGCGGATCATGTTGGTGATCACCGGGCGCGAGCGCCCGAGCCGGGTGGCCAGTTCCTCGTGGGTGACGTCGAACTCCTCGAGAAGCTGCTGATACGCGGCCGCTTCTTCCAGAGGGTTGAGTTGGGCGCGGTGAATATTTTCCAGCAGGGCGTCGCGCAGCATGTCGCCGTCGGGGGTCTCGCGAACGATCGATGGGATCGCCTCGAGTCCTGCTTCCTGACTGGCTCGCCAGCGTCGCTCGCCCATGACGATCTGGTAGAGCACGCCGTCGGGTGTCGGGGTGGCGAGCTTGCGCACGACGATCGGCTGCATGAGCCCGAACTCTTTGATCGAGTGCACGAGTTCGGCCATCGCCTCTTCGTCGAAGACGCTGCGCGGCTGGTGCGGGTTCGGCTGGATGAGTGTGGGCGCCAGCTCGCGATAGACAGCCCCAACTTCGTCGACGGTTCCGACGGCAGTCGCGTTTCCGTCAGCGCTCGACCGTGTTGCATCGGTCGACGTCGTCGTGGAGCCCTGCGCGCTTCCGGTCGTGGGGGAGGAGGGAGCGCCGTTTCCGCCCGAGCTACCAGCGGAGTTGCCCTTGCCGATCACGACATCGGCGGCAGCAGCGCCGAGTCGGGGAGCGCTCGACTCGTTCTCGGATGGTCCGGTCGGGATGAGGGCTGCCAGACCGCGGCCTAATCCTCCGCGTCGTTGGGCGTCTCGTTGACTCATTGCTGTCCTCTCGAGAGGTCCGTGGTGGAGGAGAATTCGTCTTTCGCGCGCATGGCGAGTTCGCGCGCGGCGTCGAGATAGCTCATTGCTCCACGTGAACCCGGGTCGTACTCGATGATCGTCATTCCGTAGCCGGGCGCCTCGGACACCTTCACGCTGCGGGGGATCACGGTACCAAGGACCTTGTCACTGAAGTGGCGTCGTACTTCGTCGGCGACCTGGTCGGCGAGTTTGGTGCGGCCGTCGTACATCGTCAGCAGAATCGTCGAGACGTGGAGATTCGGGTTGAGGTGCGCTTGGACCAGCTCAATGTTGCGGAGGAGCTGACCGACGCCCTCGAGTGCGTAGTACTCGCACTGGATGGGGATGAGCACCTCTCGAGCCGCGACCATCGCGTTGACGGTCAGCAGACCCAGCGACGGTGGGCAGTCGATGAAGATGTAGTCGAAGCCGAACTCCGCGACAGACGCGTCATTGAGCGCATTACGGAGTCGGTTCTCGCGGGCGACCAGTGAGACCAGTTCGATCTCGGCGCCGGCCAGGTCGAGGGTCGCGGGTACGCAGTAGAGGTTCTCGTGGCTCGGACTCTGCTTGACTGCCTCTTTGAGCGTGACCTCGCCGAGGAGCAGCTCGTAGACCGACGCGATGTCGGGTGCGCGATGGTCGATGCCCAGAGCTGTGCTCGCGTTGCCCTGCGGGTCGAGGTCGACGACCAGAACGCGCAGCCCGTGCAGCGCGAGCCCCGAAGCGAGGTTCACGGCCGTGGTCGTCTTCCCGACGCCGCCCTTCTGGTTCGCCACGGTCATGACGCGCGTGTGCGGGGGGCGGGGTAACTGGCCAGCACCTCCAGGGGTCAGTACTTGACTGGCTCGGGCTGCGGCGGCGGCGATGGGAGTGTCGTCGAACTGCTCGGGCGTCGACGTGGCCGGCGGAATCGTTTCACGTGA
>NZ_LZMO01000307.1:0-536 GCF_001665715.1 Gordonia sp. 852002-10350_SCH5691597 | reverse complement strand
CCGCCGAACGCAGCGAACAGCGCGCCGCCCGCAGTCAACAACCACACTTCGTTGCCGTCCCACACCGGCCCGATCGTCTGGGTGACGCTGATCGGCTTCACCGTCCTCTATGGCGCACTCGGCGTCGTCTGGTTCTTGTTGCAGCGGCGCTACATCATCGAGGGCCCCGGTCCACACGACGACGTGCCGCCGGTGCTCGACAACGATGTCACCGACCACGATGCCGATGGTCCCAAGCAACTGTCGTTCGCGTACTGAGGAGTGGGAGAGATGCTCGGAAACCTCTGGTTCATCATCGTCGCCATTCTGTTCGTCGGATACTTCGTCCTCGAAGGCTTCGACTTCGGTGTCGGCATGCTCATGCCGTTCCTGGGACGCAGCCATACCGGCGGCGACAGCAAGGTATCTGCTGACGACGACGCCGCGGACAACGACAAACGACGCCGCGTGCTGCTCAACACGATCGGGCCGGTGTGGGACGGCAACGAAGTGTGGTTGTTGACTGCGGGCGGCGCGCTGTTCGCTGCGTTCGGCGG
>NZ_LZMO01000306.1:0-24821 GCF_001665715.1 Gordonia sp. 852002-10350_SCH5691597 | reverse complement strand
TTCACTCGGCGACGCAATACCCCGACATCTTCCACGCGCGCGTCGGAGATCGCAGTGGAGCCGACGTCGCCGCGGACACCGACTGGCTCGTCGACGACTTCATTCCGACGGTCGCCGCGCGAGGCACCGCCATCATCGAGGCGCGGGGCGCGTCGTCCGCGGCGACGTCGGCTCCACTGCGATCTCCGACGCGCGCGTGGAAGATGTCGGGGTATTGCGTCGCCGAGTGATTGCCCCAGATGCTCACCCTGCTGATGTCGCGCACGGGGGCTCCGGTGTGTGCCGCGAGTTGCGCGATGGCCCTGTTGTGGTCGAGTCGTGTCAGTGCGGTGAATCGCTCGGCGGGCACGTCGGGGGCGCTCGCCGCCGCGACCGCCGCATTGGTGTTCGCCGGATTGCCGACAACGATGACGCGGATGTCGTCGGCCGCGACGTCGTTGATGACAGCACCCTGCTCGGCGAAGATGGCCGAGTTCGCCGACAGCAGATCCGCACGTTCCATACCTTTGGAGCGCGGCTTCGCGCCGACGAGGAGCCCGAAGTCGGTGCCGTCGAAGGCCGCACGCGCGTCGTCGAAGATGTCGACGGAGGTCAGCAGCGGAAATGCTCCGTCCTGCAACTCCATGGCCGTGCCGTGTGCCGCGGAGATCGCCTGGGGGAGTTCGAGTAGCCGGAGCTTGATCGGGCGGTCGGGTCCGAGCATGTCGCCCGCGGCGATGCGGAACACTGCTGCGTACCCGATGCTTCCGGCGGCGCCGGTCACGGTGACGACCACAGGGGTGGTGTCTGTCATCTTCGATTTCCTGTCTCGTTGTAGGTGACGTGTCGATGTGTACCCGAGGCGGCGTCGGTCAGGTCTGTGGGGCCGGTCAGGTCTGTGGGGAGGTGTCAGGTCGGCGGGAATACGTCAGGTCTGTGGAGAACCCTCGGTCAGAACGACTTTCGTGTCGCCGTGGGTGAGGGTCAACGTGTTTCCCTGCAGATCCCAGGTGACCGAATCGGAGAGGAAATCGGTCAACCACTTGTCTGCGCCGGCACGCGGCGGGGGACACGCCATCATCGTGGTGGCGAGCTTGTCGGTTCGGAACGTGTTGTCGACGAAGGTCAGCGCACCGTTGTGGCGATTGCAGCCTGCCGTTGCCGAGATTCGCCCGGTTTCGGGGAACGAGACCTGCATCGGCCCGCCGCCGGGAATCGGTGTACCGGTCACCGAGGTCGACGAGTAGTTCTTGCCGACCAGCACGCCAGGGTCGACCTCTCGTGATGCCGAGTCCGTGCTCCCACCACAGGCGGCGAGGATGAGGACACATGCAGCGACCAACGACGCGACGAGCAGTCCCACCGGTGAACGAGACGGTGCTGGTCGGTACTGACACGTCGAACCCCGGCGTCGGATGCTCACGTGATTCACGGTAGTCGAAAGCGTCTGTTGGATGCGTCGTAATTCGCGGCCGCGTGGCCGCGTACCGTGGTTGTCGATCCGGGCCGTGACGTCGGAGTTCGGATGAAACGACGAGGTAGGAGAATCGTTCGGTGGGAAAGCTGACGAACAGCATGTGGCGGTTGCTGGGAGCCCAGTCCTCACGTAACCAGTCCAAGTCGGTCGGGTTGATCAAAGAGGCTGACAACTACACCGACTGGGCCGCGGGCTTGGACACCGAGCACTTTCGTGAAGAGGCCGAGAAACTCGAGATCAGTGCCGACGAGAAGGACCGAGCCAAGTTTCTCGCGTTGGCTCGGGAGGCTGCCGATCGCACACTGGGCCTGAGGCCGTTCGACGTCCAGCTCCAGGGCGCGCTACGTCTGCTCGAGGGCGACGTCATCGAGATGGGTACGGGTGAGGGCAAGACCCTCGCCGGCGCGATCGCTGCCGTCGGCTATGTCCTCGACGGCCATCAGGTGCACGTCATCTCGGTCAACGACTACCTGGCCACTCGTGACGCGGAGTGGATGAAACCGCTGTTCGATTCGTTCGGAATCGTCGCAGGCGCGGTGTCGGAGAACTCGACTCGCGAAGAACGCAAGCGGGCCTACGCGGGCGACATCACCTACGGATCGGTCAACGAGATCGGGTTCGACGTGCTGCGCGACCAGCTCGCACAGTCAGAGGATGATCTGGTCTCGCCGACGCCCGACGTCGCAATCATCGACGAGGCCGACTCCGTGCTGGTCGACGAGGCGCTCATTCCGCTGGTGCTCGCAGGCTCGACCGAGGCCGAGGTTCCCGATCAGGCGATCCACGAGGTCGTCGGGCGGTTGAAGAACAAGCACTACGACATCGACGCCGAAGGCCGGAACGTGACTCTCACCGACGAGGGCGCTGCCTTCGTCGAAGAGGAACTCGGCAGCATCAACCTCTACGACGAAGAACACGTCGGCACCACGCTCGTCCACGTGAACATCGCGATGCACGCGCACTACCTGCTCGAGCGCGACGTCCACTACATCGTTCGCGACGGCGGTGTCCATCTCATCAACGCCTCGCGTGGTCGCGTCGCGCAGTTGCAGCGGTGGCCCGACGGCGTGCAGGCCGCGGTCGAGATCAAAGAAGGACTCGCACAGACGGATTCGGGCGAGGTCATCGACACGCTCACCGTGCAGGCGCTCATCGGCCGCTACCCGCGAGTGTGCGGCATGACCGGTACAGCGCTCGCCGCAGGCGAGCAGTTGCGCCAGTTCTACGAATTGCGCGTCTCGCAGATCCCGCCGAACACCGCCAACATCCGTACCGACCTTCCCGATCGTGTGTACGACACGAAGGCCAACAAGGTCGAAGCGGTGGTCAACTACGTCAAGGAGATCCACGAGACCGGGCAACCGGTGCTGATCGGAACCCACGACGTCGCCGAATCGGAGGAGCTGGCCTACTTCCTCGAGAAAGCAGGTGTCCCGAGCGTCGTCCTCAACGCGAAGAACGACGTCGAGGAGGCGAAGATCATCGCGGAGGCGGGTGTGAAGGGCGCGGTCACCGTGTCGACCCAGATGGCAGGCCGAGGCACCGACATCAGGCTCGGCGGTTCCGACGACGATCCGGCGGCACGTGAGGAGGTCGTCGAACTCGGCGGCCTGTGTGTGGTGGGAACCGGCCGTCACGACACCGAACGGCTCGACAATCAGCTCCGCGGCCGTGCAGGCCGTCAGGGAGACCCGGGTTCTGCGGTGTTCTTCAGCAGTCTCGAGGATCCGGTCGTCACCAAGAACCTGGCGTTCAAGCGGGACCCGGTCTCGTCGGAACCCGACGGATCGATGGGACAGAAGGGTATCGACCTGATCGAGCAGGCTCAGCGTGTCGCCGAGGGCGTGATGCTCGAACTCCACGCCAACACCTGGCGCTACAACAAGCTGGTCAATCAGCAGCGTGAGATCGTCGTCGCACGTCGGATGAAGCTGCTCACGACGGACACCGCCCTCGAGGAGCTCGCCGAACTCGAGCCGGAGCGCTACGCCGAACTGACCGGGACCGCGAGCCCGTCGGCAGACCGCGAAGACACGGCAGACAAGGCAGGCAAGCCCGACAAGGCGGCGGCGGAAGAGTCGGCGGCTGACAAGGACCCGGACGACGCGGTGGCCGACACGACCGACGAGGCTGAATCCACCCCCGCGACACCCGTCGAGCCGGTCGACCGCGATGTTCTCGTCCAGGCGGCCCGCGAGATCATGCTCTACCACCTCGACCGCGCCTGGGCCGATCACCTCGCCTTCGTCTCGGATGTGCGCGCAAGCATCCACCTGAGGGCGATCGGCAAGGAGAGCCCGCTCGACGAGTTCCATCGGCTGATCCTCGCCGAGTTCGGCGAACTGCCGAACGAGGCCGTCGAGAATGCGCGTACAACGTTCCGTGACGTTGCGATCACCGCCGACGGCGTCGACCTCGGTTCCGCCGACCTCCACCGATCGACGACCACGTGGACCTACATGGTCCACGACAACCTGTTCGCGTCGGGCGGGGCCAAGACCCTGCAGGGCGTCATCGGCATCTTCCGCTGACGTGGACGACCACCCCGAGTCCGTGGGCTCGATGTCGCGGATTGTCACGGTTCCGAACGTGCTGAGCGTGCTGCGTCTGGCGCTCATCCCGGTGTTCCTGTGGCTGTTGCTCGACGTCGAGGCCGATGCCTGGGCGTTCTGGGTACTCATGTTGTCGGGCTTCACCGACTGGGCCGACGGCAAGCTGGCTCGCCTGCTCAATCAGTCGTCGCGGCTCGGTGAACTGCTCGATCCGCTGGCCGACCGGCTCTACATCGTGATCATTCCGGTCGCCTTTGCGATCAGGGGGATCATCCCGTGGTGGATCATCGGCATCATCGTGGCGCGTGACGTGCTGCTGTTCGCGTCCGGTCCGCTGCTGCGCAGTCGGGGACTGCTGGCTTTACCGGTGCTCTACATCGGCAAGGCAGCGACATTCGCGTTGATGAGTGCGTTCCCGTGGTTGCTTGCGGGACAATTGGATTCGGTGATCGGCACGATCTGTTATCCGATCGGTTGGGCGTTCCTGATCTGGGGCGTCGCGCTGTACGTGTGGTCATTCCTGCTGTACTGGGCGCAGACGATTGCAGTGGTAACGAAGATGCCGCGTGCTGGCGTGCCGACCGGCAGGGACATGGCCTAAAGTCTCGGTGGACTAGAAAGGGGTCGACGTGACCGATACCAATGTGCCGGCTGAACTGAGCTACACCCCCGAACACGAGTGGGTGCGCAAGGTCGGTCCGACCACGGTCCGAGTGGGGATCACCGACTACGCGCAGGGACAGCTCGGCGACGTCGTGTTCGTGCAGCTCCCGGAGATCGACAGTGAGGTCGAGGTGGGCGAGTCGTTTGCCGAGGTCGAATCGACCAAGAGCGTCTCGGATATCTTCGGGCCGCTCAACGGGACGATCTCGAAGGTCAACGACGAACTCGACTCGTCGCCCGACCTGGTCAACTCGGAGCCCTACGACTCCGGTTGGCTCGTCGAGATCAGCCTCGACGACGCATCGGTCCTCGACGCGCAACTGGCCGACATGCTCGATGCTGATGGCTACCGGGCCGTGATCGAAGGCTGACCATTCCCGGGGTATGGGAAAGTATGATCGTCGTTGTCGTGGCCGAGTCGCACGTGGTTGCGTTCGGCACAGGCGGTACGGTTTAGCCAACGGAAATCGACGTCGCATCTGCGGCGTCGGGTGGCCTGGTGCGAGACCTCGCAGCGCGTGAGCGCGGACGCCGACGGTGAGTGCACTCAAGGTGACGAACGGATGAGGACGAAGGAGAAGCGGTGAGCGATAACGACAACGGCTACGAGGCGCCGGTGGAAACCACATCGGTGTTTCGCGAAGAGTTCATCAATGAACTCGACGCGGGCGCGGCGACCTCGAGCGAGCCGGCCGACACGGGTGTCGAGCGGTTGTCGCCCGGTACCGCATTGCTCGTCGTGAAGCGTGGCCCGAACGCCGGTTCTCGCTTCCTGCTCGACCAGCCGACCACATCGGCGGGGCGGCACCCCGACAGCGACATCTTCCTCGACGACGTCACGGTGAGCCGTCGACATGCCGAATTCCGGTTGGGAGACAACGAGTTCCAGGTTGTCGACGTCGGCAGCCTCAACGGCACCTACGTCAATCGCGAGCCCGTCGACAGCGCGGCTCTCAGCAATGGTGACGAGGTCCAGATCGGAAAGTTCCGGTTGGTCTTCCTGAGTGGTCCGCGCGACGGTTCCGGCGCCTGACACCGTGCCGGCCTCGACTGCGGACGCGCGCGGCGGGGGATCGATGTCCATCGGGTCGGTCCTCGCGCTGCTGCGCGAGGACTTTCCCGATGTGACGATCTCAAAGATTCGTTTCCTCGAAGCCGAAGGGCTTGTCACGCCCGAACGCGCGCCGTCGGGCTACCGGCGATTCAGTCAGTCCGACTGTGAGCGCCTGCGTTTCGTGCTCACGGCACAGCGCGATCGCTACCTGCCGCTCAAGGTCATCAAAGAGCAACTCGACGCCATCGACCACGGCGACGGGGGATTCGGCGCAGGTGGCACACCTGCACTGTCGACGGCGCGCAGCGTCGTCGCACCGGCCACCGACTTCTCGGCGCGTGGTGGTCGCGTCTCCCGCGAGACTCTCATCGAGCGAACCGGAGTCGATTCGGCGTTCGTGACCGAACTCCAGCGCAACGGTCTACTGACATCCGGACCTGCAGGATTCTTCGACGAGGACGCGGTACGGCTCGTCGAAGCCGCAGCGGCCCTCGCCAACTACGGCGTGGAGACCAGACATCTGCGCGCGTTCAAGGTGTCCGCGGATCGTGAGGCAGGACTCGTCGCGCAGATCGCCAACCCGATCGCGAAGGGCAAGGGCACCGGTGCCCGTGACCGTGCCGAGGAACTCATCCGCGAAATCGCCGCACTCTCGGTGACCCTGCACACGCAACTTGTCAAGCAGGCCGTGCGCGGCGTGCTCGATTGACGTCCTTCTCGACGATTGCGACACGGCGCGCCGGTGCTGTGTATCTCGCCACGACGCCGCTGCGGGTCCAGTCGGTGTAGCGTCGATGGCAATCATTGACGGCTCGGGAGGTGCGAGATGAGCGAGATGCGTGTGGTGGGCATTCGAGTCGAGCCGCCGCAGAGTCAGCCGGTTCTGCTTCTGCGTGAAGTAGACGGCGAGCGCTACCTGCCCATCTGGATCGGGCAGAGCGAGGCGGCGTCGATCGCGTTGCGCCAAAAAGGGATCGAGCCGCCCCGGCCGCTCACCCATGACCTGATCGTGAACCTCATCGAAGAGTTCGGGCAGACACTCGTCGAGGTGCGCATCGTCGACATGCAGGAGGGCACCTTCTACGCCGAGATGGTCTTCTCCGGCGATGTGCGGGTGTCGGCGCGTCCGTCGGATTCGATCGCGGTCGCGATGCGCGCCGAGGTGCCGATCATCGCCGACGAGGAAGTCCTTGCCGAGGCGGGCCTGTTGATTCCCGACGAGGAATCCGAAGACGGTCCCGAGGCGAAAGAGGACGAGGTGGAGAAGTTCCGCGAATTTCTCGACAACGTTTCGCCCGACGACTTCAAGGCCAGCGGCGGAGCCTGACTCGGCGGATGGTTTCGTAGCTTTCTGTACGGCGCTGCAGCGACACGTCACGGTTCCATATCCCGGAGATCACCGTTTGTCTCGATCTCAAGTTGAGGTTGAGTCTTAGGGCGCGTCGCATTGATTCGGTGCATCGCCGCGACATACGGTCACGCACGTGATCGTCGGGGACACACCCGATGGTGGAGAGCAGATCGGGTTCGGCGGCGTATCGTGGTTGCAGGTCCGCACCGGTCCGATCCGAGCGTGGCGAGGGAGTCTGCAGTGGGCGATATGCCGTTCGACGGTGAAGATGGTCAGCCGTCAGACAGCGAGACGACGACCGACGGCAGCGTCGGCGTGGAAGCCGAGCACCCGTCGGACGACCCGACCCCGCGTCGCAGGGCTACCCAGGGCAGCCTCGACGACATTGCGCCGGGACTCTTCCCCAACGACACCGTTCCCGACGAACTCGTCGGCTACCGGGTGCCGAGCGCGTGCCAGATCGCCGGAATCACCTACCGACAACTCGACTACTGGGCACGCACGTCACTCGTCGTGCCGTCCATCCGCGGTGCGGCGGGCTCGGGCAGTCAGCGCCTCTATTCCTTCAAGGACATCCTGGTCCTCAAGATCGTCAAGCGTCTGCTCGACACCGGTATCTCGTTGCAGAACATCCGCGTCGCCGTCGATCACCTGCGCCAGCGCGGCGTCGAAGATCTTGCCGGGATCACCCTGTTCTCCGACGGCACCACCGTCTACGAGTGCACATCTGCCGAAGAGGTCGTCGACCTCCTGCAGGGCGGACAGGGCGTGTTCGGCATCGCGGTCAACGGTGCCATGCGCGAGCTGACCGGCGCCATCGCCGATTTCCCCGGCGAACGAGCCGACGGTGGAGTCACCGAGTCGGCCCCCGAAGACGAACTCGCAGCGCGTCGCAAGAACCGCACTCGCCGAACCGGATGAGCGTACGGGTAGACTGAACAACGCGTCGCTGCAGTACGGGAGAGCGTCATCTCGAATGGCCGCCGAAGGAGCAACACCTCCTCGTCAAACTCTCAGGCACCCGGACCGTACTGTCGACGGCGTCTCTGGAAAGTGGTGACGGCCAAGCCGTTACCCGCCCACGGTGAAAGGTTCTCGTGTCATCGCTGACACGATGACTGAATCTCTCAGGCGCCGCCCCGCGGCATGACAGAGGGGGAGGGCCGACCCGCCGGTACGACCGGTGCGCGCGAGAGGTTCCACCCCATGACATCCGTCGATGCCTCGACCCCTGAGATCCGCGGCTCCGAGTTCACGTCTGCTGCCTTCGTCGACCGCCACGTCGGGCCGGACGCGGATGAGACCGCCAGAATCCTCGCGCTCCTCGGCGTCGAGTCACTCGACGACCTCGCTCGGCGGGTCGTGCCGTCACTGATCCTCGACGATCCGTCGGACAACGGGCTGTCGGCACTCGACGCCCCGCTGACCGAGCAGGAGGCGCTCGAGCGTCTGTCGGCGCTGGCATCGAAGAACACCGTCAACCGGTCGATGATCGGTCTCGGCTACTACGACACCATCACGCCCGGCGTCATCCTGCGCAACGTCGTCGAGAATCCGGCCTGGTACACCGCGTACACGCCGTACCAGCCGGAGATCAGCCAGGGCAGGCTCGAGGCGCTGCTGAACTTCCAGACGATGGTCTCCGACCTCACGGCCATGGAGGTGGCGAACGCGTCGATGCTCGACGAGGCCACCGCCGCCGCCGAAGCCATGACACTTATGCGGCGCGCCGGAAAGTCGAAGTCGAATCGGCTCGTCGTCGACTCCGATCTCTTCCCGCAGACCAGGGCTGTCATCGACACCCGCGCACTGCCGCTCGGTATCGAGGTCGTCGAGGCGACGCTGAATCCGGGGCTGCCGGGATGTGGGCTGCCCGACGGCGACTATTTCGGTGTCATCCTCCAGACGCCGGGAGCGTCGGGTCGAATCCTCGACGTCGCGCCGATCATCGACGCCGCGCACGAGGCCGGTGCACTGGTCACGGTCGGGGCTGATCTCCTCGCACTGACCCTCATCACGCCGCCCGGAGAGCAGGGTGCCGATGTGTGTTTCGGGACCACCCAGCGATTCGGCGTTCCGATGGGCTTCGGTGGACCGCACGCAGGTTACTTGTCGGTGCGCGCCAAGCTTTCTCGTCAGCTGCCCGGGCGTCTCGTCGGTGTCTCCAAGGACGCCGACGACAACCTCGCCTACCGGTTGGCGCTGCAGACGCGTGAGCAGCACATCCGCCGCGAGAAGGCGACAAGCAACATCTGCACCGCGCAGGTGCTGCTGGCTATCGTGGCCGCGATGTATGCCGCGTACCACGGACCAGAAGGCTTGCGCGCCATCGCACGTCGGGTACACGCACATGCCGTGACGCTCGCCGACAGTCTGAGCGCTGCCGGATTCAGCGTCGAACACGCGACCTTCTTCGACACTGTGCAGGTCCGCGTGGACGGTCGTGCAGACGCGATCGTCGCCGATGCCCACCGCGCCGGAATCAACCTGCGCAGGGTGGATGCCGACACGGTGTCGATCGCGTGCGACGAGACCACCTCGGCCGCAGACATCGACGGGGTGCTGGAGGTGTTCGAGGTGGCAGGTGTGATGCCCCGCGGCTTCGCGCAGTCGATCGAGACTCGGACAAGCGAGTTCCTGACGCATCCGGCATTCAACAGGTACCGCACCGAGACGTCGATGTTGCGCTACCTTCGCGCCCTGTCGGACAAGGACATCGCGCTCGACCGCAGCATGATTCCACTCGGGTCATGCACCATGAAGCTCAATGCCACCACCGAGATGGAACCCATCACCTGGCCCGAATTCACCCGGCTGCACCCCTTCGCGCCGGGCAGCGACGGCGCAGGCATTCGAGAACTGATCGCCAACCTCGAACAGTGGCTGGTGACGATCACCGGCTACGACAGCGTGAGCCTTCAGCCGAACGCAGGTTCGCAGGGTGAGTTCGCCGGCCTGCTCGCGATTCGCCAGTATCACCTCAGCCGGGACGACGCCGCTCGTGACATCTGCTTGATCCCGTCGAGCGCGCACGGCACCAACGCGGCATCCGCGGTGATGGCGGGCATGCGCGTCGTGGTCGTCGCATGCCGCGAGAACGGTGATGTCGACGTTGATGACCTGCGCGCCAAGATCGACGCTCATGGCGAGTCGCTGGCCGCGATCATGATCACCTACCCGTCGACCCACGGTGTGTTCGAGCACGACATCCGCGACATCTGCGCGGCAGTCCACGATGCAGGCGGTCAGGTCTACATCGACGGCGCAAACCTCAACGCGCTGGTGGGTGTTGCGCGGCCGGGTCGGTTCGGCGGCGATGTCAGTCACCTGAATCTGCACAAGACCTTCTGCATTCCGCACGGTGGCGGTGGTCCGGGCGTCGGGCCGATCGCGGTGCGCTCACACCTGGCACCGTTCCTGCCCGGACATCCCCTGGCCGACGAACTGCCGGGTGCGGCAACTATTTCGGCGGCGCCGTACGGCTCGGCGTCGATCCTGCCGATCACCTACGCCTACATCGCCATGATGGGCGCCGAGGGGCTGCGTCGCGCCACCCTGACCGCGATTGCGTCGGCAAACTACATCGCCCGACGCCTCGGTGATCACTACCCGGTGCTCTACACCGGCGACGGTGGATGGGTCGCGCACGAGTGCATCCTGGATCTCCGCGGGCTGACGAAGGAAACCGGCGTGACCGTCGACGACGTCGCAAAGCGATTGGCCGACTACGGGTTCCATGCGCCGACGATGAGCTTCCCGGTGGCGGGCACCCTGATGGTCGAGCCGACCGAGAGTGAGAATCTCGACGAGATCGACGCCTTCTGCGACGCGATGATCGCCATTCGTGCCGAGATCGACAAGGTGGGCGACGGCACCTGGACGGTCGACGACAACCCGCTGCGCGGAGCACCGCACACCGCGGAATGCCTTGTCGCCGAGTGGGATCACGCGTACTCACGCGAAGAAGCGGTTTATCCCCAGGGATTGCCGTCCGCGGGTGCGCGCGCCAAGGTCTTCCCGGCGGTGCGACGTATCGACGGCACCTACGGAGACCGCAACCTCGTCTGCTCGTGCCCGCCGATCGAGGCGTTCGCGGACTGACCGCCTTGGTTCAGGCGGAGGGGCCGAAGTCGCGTCCGTAGACGAGTTTGTTGATCGTCACGATGGCCGAGTTCTCGGGCTGCGGCATCGGCTCCTTGGTGATCGGGAATCCGACGGTCTTGGTCGCGGGCGGAAGTGGTGCGTTGCCGCGGAATCCCTGCGACGTCAGTAACGACAGGTGCTTCTGGTCCTGGGCGAAGCGGAAGAAGTCGGCGATCGCGGCGCTCGACACGGGCGAGACCTGATCACCGGCGAGCCGGATGATCGGGAAATCGGCAAAGGGTGTCGGGCCGCTCGGCACGATCTCGGCGAGTCGGGCCGTCGCATCCTCGCGGGTGAGTTTGTAGAGCTGCTGCTCGGTGATCGGAACAGCGTGGATGGGCGAGGTTTTCGCGTCGGTCGCGTCGCGCATGACCGTCGCCGCGCCGACAGGGCTGCCGTCGGGTGATTGGGGCGCGCCGTCGAGCATCGCACCGACGCTCGACGCGACGCGATCGGATGAGGCGTCGTCGTTGGTCAGTGGCCCGGTGGTGCGCATGACGCGCATGGCTACCGCCTGTGCGGCGAGCGAGGACGCGTCGGACTGCGCGCCGAGCGGCATCGCCATGCGCAGCGAACCCCAGCCCGTGATGTCGAAGTCGCGGAGGCTGTCGTCGCGTTGCTGCAGCGTCGGGACCTGGCCCCAGTCGATCTTGCCGTCGATCTTGCTGCCCAGTTCTGCTGACGTCGCAAGAACCACCGGTGAGGTCACCAACGACGTCGGTGTGCCCTCGAGTGCCGACGGTTTCGCCTGAGCCAACTCTGCGGCCCATACCGACGACTGCGGAATCCACGCGGCGGGAAACGCGCCCATCGACGCGGCGTCCCAATTTCCGGCCAGCCCGTCCAGGGTGGTCTTCGCGTCGCCCGCACGCACGGCGACGGTGATGCAGTGGTCGCGGACGACGGGTTTGCTCGCACCGAACTCGCGAGCGATCGCGATCAGTGCCGGAGCGACGTCGGCGTCGGCTACGACGTCGACCGTCGCGGGCCCCTCGATGCACGAGGCAGCGGCAGAATCAGCCTGCTTGTCGAGGTGGTCGCCGAGTTGCTGCCATGCCACGATCACGGCGGCTATCAGCACGAGAGCGAGTAATACGAACACCAGCCCGCGGCTGATCCCCCGCTGCCTGATTCCGCTTCCGCCACCGGTTACCCGATGATGCGCCACTACCGCCTCCGTTGTCGCGTGCGAGGTCCCGGACAGAAAGGGCGTCCGTCCGGGACCTCACGCGTGTTCACGCCTTGGCCGCGGCAGCCTTGTACTCGCGGCGCTTGCGATGCAGGATCGGCTCGGTGTAGCCGCTCGGCTGCTTCGCTCCCTCGAGGATAAGTTCCTTGGCGGCCTGGAATGCGATATTCGTGTCGAAATCCGGAGCCATCGGCGAATAGGTCGGATCGTCAGCGTTTTGCCGATCGACCACCGGGGCCATCCGCTCGAGCGCAGCGACGACGTCGTCGGCGGTGACGATCCCGTGATGAATCCAGTTGGCGAGCAGCTGGCTGGAGATGCGCAGCGTTGCGCGGTCTTCCATGAGCGCGACGTCGTGGATGTCGGGAACCTTGGAACAGCCGACGCCGTGGTCGATCCAGCGCACCACGTAGCCCAGGATCGACTGGCAGTTGTTGTCGAGTTCTTCCTTCTTCTCCGCGTCGGACCAGTCGGTCTTCGGTGCCAGCGGAATGGTCAGGATGTCGTCGACCGATGCCGGGTCGCGCTTGGCGATCTCGTCCTGGCGCTCGAACACATCGACGAGGTGGTAGTGCATCGCGTGCAGTGTCGCGCCGGTGGGTGAGGGCACCCACGCGGTGCTCGCGCCGGCCTCGGGCTGTGCGATCTTCTGCTCGACCATGTCGGCCATCAGGTCGGTCATGGCCCACATGCCCTTACCGATCTGCGCCTTGTGCTGGAGACCGGCGTGCAGACCGATGTCGACGTTGGAGTCCTCGTAGGTGACCATCCACTTGGCCTTCTTCATCTCGCCCTTGCGGATCATCGCACCCGCCTCCATGGAGGTGTGGATCTCGTCGCCGGTGCGGTCGAGGAAGCCGGTGTTGATGAACACCACACGGTCTTCTGCGGCCTTGATCGAGGCCTTGAGGTTCACCGAGGTGCGGCGCTCCTCGTCCATGATGCCGACCTTGAGGGTGTTCTCCGGCAGGCCGAGAACCTTCTCCACACGACCGAACAACTCAACGGTGAACGCGGCCTCGTCGGGTCCGTGCATCTTGGGCTTGACGATGTAGATCGAACCCGTGCGCGAGTTCTGCAGACCGTCCTCGCTCAATCCGTGAATGCCCGCGAGCGAGGTGACCAGAGCGTCGAGGATGCCCTCGGGCACCTCGTTGCCCTCGGCGTCGAGAACAGCGGGGTTGGTCATGAGGTGGCCGACATTGCGCACGAACAGCAGCGAACGACCGTGCAGGTCGAAGCCCGTGCCGTCGGGCGCGGTGTAGGTCCGGTTGGGGTTGAGCACGCGGGTGAACGTCTTGCCGCCCTTGCTGACCTCTTCGGACAGGTCGCCCTTGTTGAGTCCGAGCCAGTTGCGGTAGCCGAGGACCTTGTCGTCGGCGTCGACTGCGGCGACCGAGTCCTCGAAGTCCATGATCGTGGTGATCGCCGACTCCATCACGACGTCCTTGATGCCTGCCGGATCGGTCTGCCCGATCGGCGACGACGGGTCGATCTCGATGTCGAGGTACAAGCCGTTGTGGCGCAACAGGACCGACGCGGGGGACGCCGCGTCGCCGGTGTAGCCCGCGAACGCTGAGGGATCGGCGAGGGTCGACGTCGTGCCGTCGGCGAGCGTCACCTGGACCGCGCCGTCGACCACGGCGATCTTGGTGACGTCGGTGTAGCTGCACTGTTCGAGCGGAACAGCCTTGTCCAGGAAGCTCTTTGCGTACGCGATGACCTTGTCGCCGCGAACCTTGTTGTAGCCCTTGCCCTTCTCGGCGCCGCCCTCGTCGCTGATGACGTCGGTGCCGTACAGGGCGTCGTAGAGCGAGCCCCAGCGTGCGTTGGACGCGTTCAGTGCGAATCGCGCGTTGAGGATCGGCACGACGAGCTGAGGTCCGGCCGTCTCGGAGATCTCGCGGTCGACGTTTGTGGTGCCGATCTGGAAGTCGGCGGGCACCTCGGCGAGGTAGCCGACCTCGGTGAGGAACTGCTTGTACTCGCCGAACACCGCGGGGTCGGAGAAGTCGACGCCCTTGTGGTCGCGGTGCCACGCGTCGATCTTGCTCTGCAGGTCGTCACGCACCGCGAGCAGTTCACGGTTGCGGGGTGCGAGGTCGTTGATGACGGCAGCGGCGCCCTTCCAGAAGGTGTCCTTGTCGACACCCGAGCCCGGAAGCGCCTCGTTGTTGATGAAGTCGTAGAGGACGGTGGCGACCTGAAGGCCCTCCACATTCGTGCGGGCGGTGGAGTCAACGGCAGGGGTCTGGTCCGACATAAGAGCCTTCCTTCTCCGGTGGCCCGGAAGCCGGTGGCGTTGCGGCTTCGGTGTCGAATCCGCGCACGTCATCAGCCCTCATCGGGACAACAGGGGCGATCGTGAACGCGCTCCATGTTACCCGCGAGGTAAATCGCGTCGTCAGCAGGCGTCGAGCAGCACGCCGAGGTGAGAACGCAGCGTGCCCCGCAGCTCGGCGCCACGATCGGCGATGGCCGACTGCTCGCGGACGTACTCGGCCCGCCCCGCGGGCGTCTCGATCTCGACCGGCGCGTAGCCGAGGTCTCGCAGGTCGTAGGGACTCGCTCGCATGTCGAGCTCGCGGGCGGTGAGTGCGAGCTCGAACGCGGCGAGTGTCAGCTCCGCGGGAATCAGCGGCGCGAGGTTGATGCATGCGCGGTACAGGTCCATGGTCGCGTGCAGACAGCCGGGTTGTTCGTGCTCGATCTGTGTCTGCCGCGACAACGTCGACTCGTTTCGTGGACGAGCCGCGTCGGTGAAGAAGCGGAAAGCGTCGAAGTGCGTGCACCGCAACGGCATCGATTCGACGACGGCGTCGGTCGCCGCGGGTCCGAGCCGCAGCGGGACGGAATGTCGGGGAGCGTCGGTGCGGTAGACCATCGCCCACTCGTGCAGACCGAAGCATCCCAGGCGGGCGGGGCGGGAGGCGGTGGCGTCGAGCAGTGCACAGGTGGCGAGCAGCGCACCACGCCGTTCGGTCAGGAACGCCGGGTCGACCGTCACGCCCCCGCCGGGAGTCCGGGTGTAGCCGCGAAGGGTCGACAGCTCTTCGAGGACGCGCGCTTGGCCGCGGTCGCCCGTGGTTCCCGGTGCCGCCAGCACGACGCCGTAGCCGGGGTGCCAGCGTCGTATGTGGGAGGGGCGTGCCGAGTAGTAGGTGAACAAGAAGTCGAGGACGGGGTGCTTTTCGCCCTGCGCCCTCGACCGCAGGTAGGGCCCGACGAGTTCTTCGACGCGCGCCTCGTGATCGGCGCGACGCGCCTGCCAGACGTCGGGAGATAAGACGGCAGGGGATAAGACGTCGGGGGATAAGACGTCGGGGGAGAGGACAGGGTTCGAGAGCTCGACAGGGCTGGGAGTCGCGTGCGCCATGGTCACACCCGGTGCGTCTCGTCGCGGACGGTGCCGACGAACTCCTCCACGAGGTCGGCGAGCGCCACGATGCCGACGGTGCGTCCCGAGTCGTCGACCACCGCGCCGAGGTGCGAGCTGGTGCGGCGCAGGGCGCGCGTCGCGTCGTCGAGTGGGGTGTCGATGCCGATCACCGGAAGTGGACGGATCTTGTCGACGCCGATGATCGTCTCCTGGCCGACGTTGCCGTCGAGGATGTCGTCGAGCACGTCCTTCAGGTGGAGGTAGCCGGTGAAGGTGCCGTCGAGGCCGCGCACCGGGAACCGGGAGAAACCGGTGTCGCTGACGGCTCGCTCGACCGACCCGAGGGTGGGGCCGACGCCACCGGTCACCGGATCGACCTCGACGTCGACGCTGCGCATCCGATCGAGCGGGATCATCACCTCCGACACCGTGCGGGCGACCGACCGCAGTGCGCGGGTCAGACGCTCGTGTTCCTCCGCGTCGATCAGGCCTTCCTCACGGGACTCGCCGAGCATCTGCGCGAGTTCGACGGGCGAGACCGTCGAATCGAGCTCGTCCTTCGGCTCGACGCGCAATGCGCGAAGCGTGATGTTCGCCAGCCAGTTGTAGAACGCGATGAGCGGGCGGACGATCTTGATGAAGCCGAGGTGAACAGGGACGAGCAGCATGGCTGCGCGTTCCGGACCGGCGAGCGCGATGTTCTTGGGCACCATCTCGCCGAGCAGGATGTGCAGCACCGCAACGAGTCCGAGCGCCACGGCGAACGAGATGGGGTGCAGCAGCGACTCGGGGACATGTGCGACCTCGAGTGGTAGCTCGAGGATGTGTGCGACGGCCGGTTCGCCGACGCGACCGAGCAGGATCGAACAGATCGTGATGCCCAACTGCGCGCCCGCGAGCATGAGCGAGAGATGCTCGCTTGCGCGGATCACGGTGCGTGCCCGCGATTTTCCGCTCTCGGCGAGCGCTTCCAGTCGGTCGCGTCGTGCCGAGATGAGGGAGAATTCAGCGCCGACGAAAAATGCGTTGCCCGCGAGCAACACCACGGTGAGAACGATTGCCCATGCGTCATTCATCGTGAGCTCCCGGGCTGTCGCTCGATGCGTCGTCGGATGTGATGGGTGTCAGTCGCACGACGTCGACGCGTCGACCGTCCATCGCGACGACGGTCGCATTCCACGGGGTGGTGTCGAACTCCTCGTCGGATTCGTCTTCGTCGTCGTCGCGCAGAGACACGACCATCGGGAGGTCGACGGAATCGCCTGCTGCCGGGATGCGACCGAGTTCGTTCATCACAAGCCCGCCGAGCGTGTCATACGGGCCATCGGGAGCGCGGTAGCCGGTGGCGTCTGCGACCTCGTCGGTGCGGAGCAGTCCCGAGAGCAGGTATCCGTTGGCGTCGACCTGGACGTCGGCGCGCTCGTCGTCGTGCTCGTCGGTGACGTCGCCGAGAATCTCTTCGATGAGGTCCTCGGTCGTCACGATGCCGGCAGTGCCGCCGTACTCGTCGATCACGACGCAGACCTCCATGCCGTCGGCACGGATCTGCTCCATCAGCGCGTCGCCGTCGAGAGTCGTCGGGACGGTGGGTACCGAGCGCGCTATCGACGAGAGGGACGTCGAGAGTTGTTCTTCCGGGGCGACGGTGAACGCCTGCTTGATGTGGACGACGCCGATCATGTCGTCGAGATCGCCGTCGTTGACGATCGGGAAGCGTGAATGTCCGGTCCGCGACGTCGCCATGACGAGGTCGCGAATCGTATCGTCGCGGTCGAGGTATTCGACCGTGACGCGCGGCGTCATCAGATCCTCTGCGGTGAGTTCACCGAACTTGAGTGACCGATCGACGAGCATCGCGGTCTCCGGGTCGATCGACCCCTGTTTGGCCGAGTTGCGTACGAGCGAACCGAACTCCGACGGTGACCGCGCCGACCGCAGTTCCTCGGCGGGCTCGATACCCATCCGACGGACGATCCAGTTCGCGGCGCCGTTGAGACCCCGGATGACCCAGCGGAACGCCAGCGAAAAGTAGGCGAGAGGGGCTGCGGTGGCGCGTGCCACCGCCATCGGACGTGCGATGGCGATGTTCTTGGGGACCAGCTCGCCGAGCACCATCGACAGCGACGTCGCGATGAGCAGCGCGAAAACGAGTGAGAGGACCGACGCGACCGATTCGCTCACGCCCATCGCGCGGAATACGGGACCGAGGATCTGTGCCAGCACCGGCTCGGCGATATAGCCGGTGATCAGCGTCGTGATCGTGATACCGAGCTGTGCGCCCGAGAGCTGGAACGACAGCGTCTTGTGCGCGCGTTGCACAATGCGTGAACGACGGTCGCCGCGCGTGGCGACCTCGGATTCGACAGCTGACCGTTCGAGCGCCGTGAGGGAGAACTCGGCTGCGACGAAGATCGCGGTACCAAGTGTCAGCGCTATGAAGCCGATCAGGCTGGCGACGATGATCAGCGCCTGCACGTGTCACCTTCGTGTCGAGGTAGAGCGTCCGGTGCCTGTGGCACAGGCGATCCCTCCATGACGCACCGAGTGGCTGGGGACAGCGCCACGGAGTCGGTGCACTCCGTGGGCAACGCAGACCATTCTAGGTGCGGCGTCGGTGGCGAGGGCTCACCAACCTGTCGGTAGCGGTTTGCCCTCGGCGAAGCCTGCGGGCGACTGCACTCCGAGAACCACGCGCTCGCGCAGCTCGCCGAGTGATCGCGCGCCGGTGTAGGTCGCCGTGCTGCGCACACCCGAACAGATGTGGTCGATGAGGTCTTCGACGCTCGGACGCTCGGCGTCGAGCTTGATCCGTGAACTGGAGATGCCCTCCTCGAACAGAGCCTTGCGGGCCTGGTCGAAAGCGCTGTCGGCAGAGGTGCGTGCTGCGACAGCGCGCTTGGACGCCATCCCGAAGCTCTCCTTGTAGAGCGCGCCCGACGCGTCGCGCTTGAGGTCGCCGGGCGACTCGTAGGTCCCCGCGAACCACGACCCGATCATCACGTTCGACGCGCCTGCGGCAATGGCAAGCGCGACGTCGCGAGGATGGCGGACACCTCCATCGGCCCACACGTGCTTGCCGAGTTCTGCTGCGGTGGTTGAACATTCGGCGACCGCGGAGAACTGCGGCCGTCCGACGCCGGTCATCATCCGCGTCGTGCACATCGCGCCGGGCCCGACGCCGACCTTCACGATGTCGGCTCCGGCGTTGATGAGGTCGCGTGTGCCCGCGGCCGACACGACGTTTCCGGCGGCCAACGGGACGCCGAGGTCGGCCGTTGCGACAGCTTCGAGCGCCGAGAGCATCTTCTCCTGGTGGCCGTGTGCCGTGTCGATGACCAGGAGGTCGGAACCGGCGGCCACGAGTGCCTTCGCCTTGCCGACGACGTCGCCGTTGATGCCGACGGCTGTCGCGATGCGGAGGCGGTTCTCGTCGTCGACGGCAGGGCGGTAGATGCCGCTGCGCAGTGCGCCAGTCCGGGTGACCACGCCGGTGAGGCGTCCGTCGCCGTCGAGCATGATCGCCGCGTGCTGGTGCGCGGCGTCGAGGATCTCGAAGACCTCCCGGACGTCTGTTCCGGCAGCCACTGAGACGAACCCGCGGTCGAGGACGTCGCCGAGTCGGGTGAAGCGGTCGACGTCGGTACAGGCCGCCTCGTCGACGGTGCCAACGGGCCGCCCGTCACGGTCGACGACCACGACGATGCCGTGCGCACGTTTGGTGATCAGTGCGAGCGCGTCGCTGACCGAATCGTCGAGTTCGAGCGTGACCGGGGTGTCGGCGACGAGGTCGCGCGACTTGACGAACGCGATGCTCGACTCCACGGCCGGGATCGGTAGGTCCTGCGGTAACACGACCAATCCGCCCCGGCGGGCGACGGTTTCAGCCATCCGCTTTCCGGCGACAGCGGTCATGTTCGCGACGACGACGGGGATGGTCGTGCCGGAGCCGTCGGAGGAGGCGAGGTCGACGTCGAAGCGGGAGATCACGTCACTGCGTGACGGAACGACGAAGACATCGTCGTAGGTGAGGTCGTAAGCGGGCGAGTGTCCCGAGAGAAAGCGCACGTACACACACTGTACCCGGCGATGACTCGGCTGCGATCGCGGGTTGTTGCCGTTCGGCGCGTCGGGCGATCGGAGTCTTTTCTTGCGGGGAAGGCTAGGCTAACTTTGCTGGCAAACCGCTGTGAAGTGACTGAGGGCGAGGAGTGACGTGGGCAAGGTGGCGCCGACGCCCGATCAGACGCGCCTGTCCGTAGTCATACCCGTGTATCGGAGTGCGCGGTACATCGAGCCGTCTCTGCGCGCGATCCTGCGGCAAGTCAGGCCAGTCGACGAAGTCGTCCTGGTCGACGACCGTGGCGACGACGGGTCGATCGCGGTGGCGACGTACATCCTCACGTCGGCTGGTGTCGACCACCGCGTTGTCGAACTCGACCGCAACCGTGGCGCGGGCTATGCGCGCAACGCCGGCGTGCGTGCAGCAACCGGCGACGTGATCTGGTTCTTCGACAGCGACGACCTCGCCGACCCCACATTCACCGCGCGCATGCTCGACGCGCTGGTCCGAGAACATGCCGACTTCGCTTCCTGCCGAACGATGTTCGTCGATCCTGCTGGGGCTGCTCTCGGCGTTGCCGAACGTCGAATGCGGCGGCGATTTGTCGACGGCCACGAATTCGCCCGAATGCTCATGCGGGGCAGGGTGAAGGCGTATCCGCCGGCACGATTGTTCCGCCGCGCGGTGCTCGGCGACGCACCCTGGGATGAGCGCAGGGCGTATGAGGATATGGCCGCGACGCTGCGCATCGCGCTGCGGGCCGACCGCGTCGCCCTGGTCGACGAGCCGCTGCTCTGGTATCGACAGCATCCCGAGTCGACGTCGCAGGTCACTTGCACGCACACCGCCGAGGTCTTCGCGATGGGCGACGAGGTGGCCCGGCTTGCCCCGGAACTTCGCGAGCGCGACGCGTTCTGGGGATCGAGTCGTTGGGGATCGAGTCGGAACCGCTCGCTCGCCCGCGCGTTTCGCTACCGAGAGGTGCTCATACCTGCCGCACACATGGCCATGCGCGCTGCGCAGGCCGGCACCGGTGACCCCGACGTCGTGCGGTCCCTGATCGCGGAGTCGCGTCAGAGGTCGTCGCTCGTCGACGTCGTACCGCTGGTCGCCGCTGGTCAGCTACGTTCCGCGGCGTTCGCGGTCGGCATGGCGGCCTCGCCGTCGGCGTACGCGCGGGTGCTGAGCACTCGCTGACCGCCGTGAACGCGCGCGCTCGTGGGAGCACGGCCGCGGTACGTACACAATCCGGTCGTCAGCGCGGCGCCACGACAATAATTGTCTCGGCGCCCCGCTGACGTCACAGTTGTGTACGCACCTCTGCAGGATGGACCGCGCCCGGGCCAGCATTACGCGAAATCGCCCGACCTGGGGTGACGGAGCGCATGGCCGACGCCTGCGCCTCCCGCAGGTCGCCGCGTGAGATCAGGCGCGGGTGCTGCGCACCCGGACGCCGTCAGAGATCACGCGAGACGGCCCAGAAACGTTCGGGCGCAACAATTTTGTCGATGCCGAACTGCGTGTTCTGGGTGGGGTAGCACTCGACGGCCGCGCGTTTGAGATCCATCGAACCAGCAGCCGGTTGCACATCGTCGAGCACGCATCCGCGCCAACGCAACACGTCGCGGCTGGCCATCTCGTCGCTGCGGCTGTAGTTGCAGTACGGCAGGTCCGCGTACATCCACAGGGGGACCGGCACCCGAGCCGCCAGAACCGCGTTGCGTACGAGCAGGTGGTCGGCATGCCTGACACCGAGCGGCCCGATGACGATCTGCGGTCGGTGGGTTTCCACCAGTTCGGATACCGCGCCGCTCAGCGCCCCGAGGTCGGCGCCACCGTACTGCTGGTCGAGGAAGTCGAGGTGCACCGCGCGACCACCTATCGTCGCGACGGCCTTCTCGTCCTCTGCTCGGCGGACGTCGAGTGCTTCGGTCGACGACGCGAAGCCGGTCGAGCGATCCCACTCCGTGTGCTGAGGCGGATCCGGCCGACCGGCCAACATCGTCACGACGATGACGTCGTCCATCGCCGACAGCGCCGCACCAGCCGAATACACCGCATCGTCGAGGTGCGGAGAGAGGATAAGCACCCGCGACAGATCCTCCGGGTCGAGTCGCTCTCCGCCCGCTGCGTTCAGACTGTCTTCACCCTCGACGTTCAGTCGGTCTTCACCTCGGTGCGATCCTGGCCCCAGAGCGTGTGGAAGGTTCCGGGCTTGTCGACGCGCTTGTAGGTGTGCGCGCCGAAGTAGTCGCGCAGGCCCTGCGTCAGGGCGGCAGGCAGCCGGTCGCTGCGCAATCCGTCGTAGTAGGAGATCGATGAGGCGAACGCCGGTACGGGCACTCCCATCAGCGTCGCCGCCGACACCACTCGTCGCCAACTGTCGAGGGACGACTCCACGGCGTCGGTGAAGTAGGGCGCGAGCAGCAGGCTCGGCAGGTCGGCGTTGTCGGCGTACGCGTCGCGAATACGGTTGAGGAACTTCGCGCGGATGATGCAGCCGCCTCGCCAGATCGTGGCGAGCGAGCCGCGGTCGACGTTCCAGTTGTACTCCTGGCTGCCCGCGCTGATCTTGTCGAATCCCTGGGCGTAGGCGACCATCTTGGAGGCGTAGAGCGCGCGGCGGATGTACTCGACGAACTGCTCTTTGTCTTTCGGAGCCTCTGCGAGCGTTCCCGACGCCAGCGACGTTGCCGCGGACCGCTGGTCGGCAGCACTCGACAGCGCTCGGGCGAACACCGCCTCCGCGATCCCGGTCACCGGGATGCCGAGATCGAGTGCGGCCTTCACCGTCCACCGGCCGGTGCCCTTCTGGCCCGCCTGGTCGACGATGACGTCGACGAGTGGTTTTCCGGTCTCGGCGTCGACCTGGGCCAGCACCTGCGCGGTGATCTCGACCAGGTAGCTCTCGAGTTCGCCCTTGTTCCACTCGGCGAAGACGTCGGCGATCTCGGCGGGTTCCATGCCGAGGCCGCGACGCATCAGGTCGTACGCCTCGCCGATGAGCTGCATGTCGGCGTACTCGATGCCGTTGTGGACCATCTTCACGAAGTGGCCGCTGCCGTCGGGGCCGATGTGGGTGCAACAGGGTTCGCCGTCGACGTGTGCGGAGATCTTCTCGAGCATCGGACCGACCGATTCGTACGACACCGCGGGGCCGCCGGGCATGATCGACGGACCGTTGAGTGCGCCTTCCTCGCCGCCGGAGATGCCCGCGCCGATGAAGTTCAGGCCGCGCTCGGCCATCGCGGCCTCGCGACGGATCGTGTCGGTGTAGAGGGAGTTGCCGCCATCAATGATGATGTCGCCCTTCTCCATCACGTCGGCCAGCTCAGAGATGACCGCATCGGTGGGGTCGCCCGCCTTGACCATGATCAACACGCGACGTGGCTTCTCCAACGCGTCGACGAACTCCTGCATCGTCTCGGTGCGGATGAAGTTGCCCTCGCTGCCGTGCTCATCAAGGAGAGCATCGGTCTTGGCGATGGAGCGATTGTGGAGTGCAACGGTGTAGCCGTGGTGGGCGAAATTGCGGGCGATGTTGGAGCCCATGACTGCCAGGCCGGTGACTCCGATCTGGGCCTTCGACGACGCGGACGGTGTGGCGGAGTTGGTCATGTCACCAGCCTATTGCCTAGGCGGCGTCCTGTGTTCTGTGGTGTCCGAAGTGTCGCAACCACACCGGTCGACGGTGTCGCACGCCGACCCGGCGCACGAGAGCATCAGTGAGCCGCGACGAGCCTGCTCAGTTCGGTCAGCCAGGGGATTGCGACGGCCAGCGTCGGCACCACCAGGATCGCGGTCGCGCCCGAATACGCCACCGTGACCAGCCAGATCGGCGCGCGGTCGTGCCGGAGGCGATGGACGCGGGTCAGCGTTGTCGGCCCGCCGACGGCCATCGCGCCGCGTGGTGCGACGGCGTCGGCGCATGCAACAAGCGCGCGCCCGAGTGTCGTCGGTGCGGTTGCTCGAACCGCCTGGTCGTCGGCGAGGGCCTCGACGAGAAGCTCGACCGAACCGAGCGCGGAGGAACTACGTACGAAGCGGGGAAACGCTTCATGGAGCGCGATGAACGCTTCGAGGACGAGGTCGTGGCGTGCGCGCAGGTGTGCACGCTCGTGTGCGATGACGGCGATGAGTTCGTCCCGCGAGAGCCTGGCCACGACGCCCTCGCTCAGCACGACGCGCTGCCGAATGCCGGGCAGGCAGTAGGCGAGTGGCTGCTCGACGTCGATCATGCGGATATCGCGACCGAACAGCGGATGCGACTGATCGGAGCGGTCGCATCGGTCGAGGATGTCGATGAGTTGGCGATGCGTCGCCCGTCGAGCACGGGTGCGTACGCCGACGCGAACGACCGTGAAGATCAGGCGGGCGCCGATGAGCAGCGTGAGCGCGAAGACGCCCACATAGGCGATCCACAGAGGAAGTCCGACCCGTTCGATCTCCCGCAGCGGATGGGTCGTCGGCGCGCCGTCGGGGCCGGGGGAGAGCAGATTCGCCGCGATTGCCAGACCGCAACTGAACGCAGACAGCACGGCAGCGAGTGCGATGGCCTGCCACAGCGTCATGGCCGCCCGGGGTGCACGAATCGGCCACTGGGCTCGCGACAACGCCTCAGGGGCAGGGCCGACGAAAACCAGCGTCATGATGCCGAAGAGCAGTGCGGTCATCGAGTGCTGTCCTAGCGGTGGGCTGTATAGCAGGGTGAATCAGTCGTGCAAGTAAATACATAGAACGAAAGCGAGTGAATCAACGGTACTAAAGCGAATCTAGCTGGTCTCTTGAGTACCGCGGGCTGCTTCGAGCTCATCGAGCGCACGACGCAGCGCGGCGGCTTCGTCGGCGCCTACTCGACCGACAAAGCTGACGAGGGCCGCGTGCCGAGAGCCGGGGGCGTGCGCTTCGCTGAGCGCATCGACCATCAACGACGCCACGAGGTCTTCGCGTGGATGGGTGGGAACGTACTTGTGG
>NZ_LZMO01000305.1:0-28548 GCF_001665715.1 Gordonia sp. 852002-10350_SCH5691597 | reverse complement strand
ACAGTGGGTATGTGTTCGTTGGTGTACTTCGCGTTCCCCAGTGACGATCGGCATCCCAGACGCGGCCCGAGCATGTGGACGCGGCTGGTGCACCAGCCGCGTCTGCCAACTCGAGCCGCGTCTGCCAACTCGAGCCGCGTCTGGGATCCGAGTCGGGTCAGTCGACGACCACTCAGTTTCGGTCACCCGAACTTTTTGATTCGCCCGTGTTGAACTCGACGTCGAGCTGTGCGAGATTGGTCAGGTGAGCACGGTCGAAGAGCGCGAGCAGCCGGAGCCGACCGAGGCCCGCCGACGCATACGTCGTCCGCGTGCGCTGTTGCGCAACGTCGCACTACTCGGCCCCGCCTTCGTCGCCGCGATCGCCTACGTCGACCCGGGCAACGTCGCAGCCAACATCACCGCAGGGTCCCGATACGGGTTTCTGCTGGTCTGGGTGCTGGTGCTGGCCAACGTCATCGCCATGCTGATTCAGTACCAGTCGGCGAAGCTCGGCATCGTCACCGGCAAGGGACTGCCCGCCCTGATCGGGGCGCGGATGGGTCGTCGTTCTCGACTCGCGTTCTGGGCACAGGCCGAGGCCGTCGCAGTGGCAACCGACCTCGCGGAGGTGCTCGGCGGGGCCATCGCACTGCATCTGCTGTTCGGACTGCCACTCGTCCTCGGCGGCGTGATCGTCGGCGTGGTGTCTCTCCTGATGCTGCTTCTGCAGAATGCGCGCCAACAACACGTTTTCGAACGGGTCATCCTTGGCATGCTCGCGATCATCGTCGTGGGATTCCTCGCAGGCCTCGTCGTCGAACCGCCGCCCGCCGGAGAGGTTCTCGGTGGGCTCGTGCCCCGCCTGCAGGGCCCCGAGACAGTGCTGCTCGCCGCGTCCATGCTCGGCGCGACTGTGATGCCGCACGCGATCTACGTCCACTCCTCACTGGTCGTCGACCGACACGGCATCAGCTCGTCGCCGTCGCGAAAGCGGCGCCTGATCAGGGTGACGCGGTGGGATGTCGTCATCGCTCTCATCGTGGCAGGCGCCGTGAACATCGCACTGCTGTTGCTCGCGGCCACCAACCTCCGCGGCAAGGAGGGCACCGACACCATCGAGGGAGCCTACGACGCCGTCCGCGACTCCCTCGGCCCCTCGGTGGCGACCATCTTCGCAATCGGCCTGCTGGCCAGCGGGCTCGCAGCGACCTCTGTCGGTTCGTCGGCGGGCTCGGCGATCATGGACGGCCTACTGCACGTTCGGGTTCCTCTCGTGGTGCGCAGACTCGTCACGCTCATTCCCGCGCTCGTCGTGCTCGCTGTCGGTGTGGACCCAACCTGGGCGCTGGTGATCAGTCAGGTGGTGCTGAGCTTCGGAATCCCGTTCGCGATCATCCCCCTCGGCCGACTCACCGCCGACCGCGGGCTCATGGGCGAGTACGCCGATGGGTGGCCGCTGCGCATCGGAGCCGCGGTGTCGTCGGTGCTCATCGTCGTGCTGAACCTTGCCCTCATCGTGCTGCTGATCATCGGCGCGTGAGCATCAGCAGCACCGCGTGTTGTCATCGGCGCCACATGGGACTTCTCTATTCCGACATCTCGGCTCCACATGTCGTCCGTCACGTTGACATCACCGGCCAGCACGGCTATCACTGATATGCACTCGACCGACCGGGTGCGAATGCGCTTGCAGGGAGGTGAGATCCGAATGCCATCTGGTGACAGTTCTTCTGACAGAGCATCGTTCGAATCGTGCCCTCCCCTCGCTCGTCACAGGTGAGCCGACGCCGCGCGTATCGCGTGCGGTACCGCGGCCGCGCGCGGGTTGGGGAACCCTGACCCCAAGGCGGTCCTCATGTCCATCACCGCACTCGACATCTTTGCCCGTATCTCCGTAGCACTGCTATGTGGAGCCGCGATCGGCTTCGAACGCCAGTGGCGTTCTCGCACAGCGGGTCTGCGAACGAACGCACTCGTCGCGCTCGGAGCGGCCCTGTTCGTCGTGATGGGGGCATTCAGCTTTCACGGTCCAGACGCCGACCCGACTCGCGTTGCTGCCCAGATCGTTTCCGGTATCGGCTTTCTCGGTGCAGGCGTGATCATGAAGCAGGGCGCGTCGATCTCCGGTCTCAACACAGCGGCGACACTGTGGGCGTCGGCCGCTGTCGGCGCTCTCGCCGGCGGCGGACTCCTCCTCGTCGCCATCGCGGGCACGGCAACCGTGATGCTCGCGAATACGCTGCTCCGACCCCTCGGTAGGCTGATCGACCGCCACCCCGGCGACACCGGCCGTGAATCGCCCTCCGCGAACTACATTTTCGAGGTCACCTGTCCACAAGCGGCCGAAACCACCGTGCGCGCAATGGTGTTCGACGCCGTGCACCGTCCGGAGCTGACCGTACGGTCCATCGCCGCGACCGACGACGAAAACGGGATCGTGACGATCACCGCGCATGTGTTCAGCGCCGAGCGCAACGACCGCGACATCGAAGACGCTCTCGCGACGGTGGTGCGCGCCGAACCGGTGACGTCGGTGCGCTGGTCGGCGAGCGCCGAACCGAGCGCCGACTGAGAGACGAGCGCCGACTGAGAGACGAGCGCCGACTGACGAGCACGCACGGATTCCCTGTCCGGATGGACAGGGATTCCGCTGCTCTTCTGGTCTGATCATCTTTTCATCTGAGCAGGTGGACTTGTTCAGACGTGATATGGCGCACAGAGTGGATCGTGAATCACCGGTTACGTCACAAGGAGATCGCCACATGGCCATCGAGCTCAATCAGATCTGGGACTTCCCGATCAAGGACTTCCACCCGTTCCCCAATGCCAAGCTCGGCGTCGGCGCGCACGACATGCTCGGCGTTGAAGCAAAAAACCTGGGGATGACCCGCGTCCTGCTCATGACCACGGGATTGCGTGGCTCGGGGATCATCGAGGAACTCGTCGGCAAGATCGAGTACCAGGGTGTCGACGTCGTTCTCTACGACAAGGTCGAGTCCAACCCCAAGGACTACAACTGCATGGACGCCGCGGCGCTCTACCAGTCCGAGAAGTGCGACGGGATCATCTCCGTCGGTGGTGGTTCAAGCCACGATGCCGCCAAGGGCGCACGCATGGTGATCGCCCACGACGGCCGCAACATCAACGAGTTCGAAGGCTTCTCCAAGGCCACCAACAAGGAGAACCCCGCGCACATCGCCGTCTCGACCACTGCGGGCACGGGCTCGGAGACCTCCTGGGCCTATGTCATCACCGACACTTCGGACATGAACAAGCCACACAAGTGGGTCGCGTTCGACGACACCTGCCTCGTCGACCTCGCCATGGACGATCCGCTGCTCTACTACAGCTGCCCCGAACACTTCACAGCCTTCTGCGGCTTCGATGTGCTGGCCCACGCCTCGGAGCCCTATGTCTCGCGACTCGACTTCGCGCCGTCACTGGGCAACGCGAAGTACTCCATCGAACTCATCCGTGACCACCTGCGCACCGCCGTGTACGAGCCTCGCAATCTCGAGGCACGTACCGGCATGATGCACGCGCAATACATTGCGGCACAAGCATTCAACTCGGGTGGCCTCGGGCTGATTCACTCACTGTCACATGCGGTCAGCGCCTTCTACGACAGCCACCATGGCCTGAACAACGCAATCGCACTTCCGCGCGTCTGGGAGTACAACCTGCCGAGCCGCTACGAGCGTTACGCCGACATCGCCGCACTGCTGGGTATCGACACCAGCAAGATGTCGACCGTGCAGGCAGCCGACGCCGCAGTCGAGGAGGCGATCCGGTTGTCCAAGGACCTCGGTATCCCCGACAACTTCGGACAGCTCAGCGTCAACAGCTACGAGAAGAACCGGATGAACACCGGCAAGTACGAGGGCCGCGGAGACACGATGGACACCTCGGACAAGCAGATCCGCGCAATCGCCGAACACATGATGGACGACTGGTGCACGCCGGGTAACCCGCGCGAGTGCACCGTCGAGTCACTCATCCCGATGGTGACCCATGCAATGACCGGTAGCTACTGAGCCACCGCTACAAGCCCTCGGGAGACTGAGCACCTCCCGAGCCGCGGATCGGTCCGGGCGAGGTCGCGACCTGACCCTTCACCTGGACCGATCCGCACCCCAGGTCACCGCGCACGATCGTCATGAGGAGCCATGCCAGAGAGCACAACAGTGCCGTCCCGCCACTTGTCCAGCGCCACAACCCGATTCGACACGGTCGAAGAACTCACCGATGCACTCGCTGAGCAGGAATACCTGATCGACGACGACCTTGCCGTCGTTGTGCACCTCGCGACACTGCTCGACAGGCCTCTCCTACTCGAGGGACCCGCGGGCGTCGGCAAGACCGAGCTCGCCAAATCCCTTGCGGCAGCCTCGGATCGGCAGCTCCTCCGGCTGCAGTGCTACGAGGGTCTCGACGACTCCAGAGCACTCTACGAGTGGGATTACGCCCGCCAGCTTCTTCACGTGCAGATGTTGCGCGACAGAATCAGCGGTGAGCTCGCCGACGAGCCCACCCTGTCCGCGGCGTCGGCGGCGCTCTCGCGCACCGACATCGGCGTCTACACCGAGGACTTCCTCGTCGCACGACCATTGCTCGCGGCCATCACTGCACCGCTGCCCACCGTGCTGCTCATAGACGAGATCGATCGAACCGACGAGGCCATGGAGGCCGTGATGCTCGAGGTACTCGCGGAGCGGCAGGTGACGATTCCCGAGCTCGGCACCTTCGCCGCGCGTTCGTCACCGTGGGTGATATTGACCTCCAACGACACCCGGGAACTGTCGCCCGCCCTGAAGCGACGCTGCGTGCACTTCCAGGTCGACTATCCCGACGTCGAACGCGAGCGGGCAATCGTGTCGGTGCGCGCGCCGGAAGTGGAACCCGGGGTGGTCGCCGACGTCGTCGACCTCGCACGCCGTCTGCGGGAGTTGCCGCTGCGTAAGAGTCCTTCCATCGCCGAGGTGATCGATGCCGCGCGGGCAGCGTCGTACCTGCGCACGACGACTGCCGCACACGCAGCCGACGTCACGCACGATCGAACGTCGACAGACCGTGCACTTCTCGCACTGTTGGTGAAGTTCGGCAGTGATCTCGATATCGCCAGGGCCATGGTGGGCACACCAGCGTCGTCCGGGTCCGACATCCAGGATTCGAGGCCGTCCGCGAGCGACGGTTCTAGTCCGCGAGGGTCGCTGACAGCAACAGCTTTCGGGTCGGGTCGTGCGCGTAGCGCCCTTCGACGTTGACGTGACCACTTCTCGAGAGCGCAGCGGCGCCCGGACACGTGATCGCGTTCTTGACGCACTCTCGGTGATGTTCGGACACCTTCTCCGCGGCCACCGGGTCACCGTGTCCCCGGCCGAGGTCATCGAGATCCGTCGCACGCTGGCACTCGTCGGCGCCGACGATCTCGACCGACTGCGGGCTGCGCTGCGCGCGGTGAGCGTCAAGTATGCGCACGAGGCAGACGGCTTCGAGATCGCCTTCGATCTCGTGTTCGTTGGGGTACCGCATCGCGATACGGCCACCGACCTTCCGCGACCCCGCGGCACGGCAGCCGAACTGCCCGATGACATCGCCTGGGATGATGAGTTCGACGGCGCGGCGAGGAGGATCGGCGCAGACGAGCACACCGATGAGATCGGCGATCTGATGGCCGACGATCCAGACGCACGGGAGCGTCAAGGGGAGAGCGCGCATCGCGAAGAAAACGACTTCTCGGTATCGGCGGGGACCGAACAGTTGGCTGTCGACTCTGACAGCAACACCGTCGCAGGCGGAATCACCTACACGGTCGAGATCGACGGAGCAGCAGCAGCCAAGGCCGGGGAGCTCGTCGGCTCGACGGCCCGCGTCAGCGGAACGTCGCTCTCCATGGCCGATGCCGCAGCGATTCTCGCCGCTCTCGACGCCGCCGACGCACGCAGCGCCTACGACGACGACGGCGCGGACAACCTCACCGACGAGCAACGTGAGGAGCTCGAACATGCTCTGTCCCAGTTCATCTCGGCCCTATCCGAACGTCTTGCCGCCACACCCGTGATCACCGGTCCTGACACCGATCCGGTTCACGGCACCGACCAAGCACAGATCGACCGAGCATGTCACCGACTCGTCCAACGAATTCGGGGAGCGCCGCGCACGGTGGTGCGCGCGGCTGATCGTGGATCGCTCGACATGCGTCGCACGATGCGCTGCGCCGTCCGCACCGACGGGGTCCCCCTCACACTGTGGCGCAGGAATCGCACACCCGGCCCGGTACGGCTTCTCGTCCTTGTCGACGTCTCGTTGTCGGTGCGACCAGTCGCGGGCTTCATCCTGCGACTCGCACAAACCCTGTACGAGTTCGGCGACCACTGCGAGGTCGTCGCATTCGTGGACCGACCCGTGCTGGTCACCACCGCACTGCGAACCGCAGCAGCTGACGACGCACTCACGGCCGTGCTGGCCACCGACGACCTGGACCTGTCAGCGACCAGCGATTATGGCCGAATGCTCACCGAGTTGCTCGAGATCCACCGCGGTCTCATCACGCCGCGTACGTCGGTTCTCGTCGTCGGCGACGCGCGCAGCAACGGTTTCGATCCGCAAGTCGATCTGTTCGCCGAGCTGGCCAGGCGCGTCCATCGGGTGGCCTGGCTCACCCCCGAGCCGCGCCGCTACTGGACCCAAACAGGTTGCGCGCTCGATGAGTACTCACTGCATTGCAGTGGCGCGGTGAGCGCGCGCGACGGGACAGAACTGATCGAGAAGGTCGACGAACTCGGCTCAGCACTGGCCTGACACATCGCTATTACGCCAGCAGCCCCTTTGCCACGTGTGTCACCTGGATCTCGTTGCTGCCGGCGTAGATCATCAACGACTTCGCATCGCGCGCAAGCTGTTCCACGCGATACTCGGTCATGTAGCCATTGCCGCCGAACAATTGCACTGCTTCCATCGCGACCTCGGTGGCCGCGCGAGACGAGTAGAGCTTCATCGCCGACGCCTCGGCAAGCGACAGCGGTTTACCCGCCTTCGCTCGTTCGAGTGCGTTGAACAGCATGTTCTGCACGTTGATCCGTGCGATTTCCATCTCGGCCAGCTTGAGCTGGATGAGTTGGAACTTCCCGATCTCCTGACCCCAGAGCGTGCGCGACTTCGCATACTCGATCGAAAGTCGTTGCGCCTCATTGATGATGCCCATCGACAGTGCGGCGATACCGATCCGTTCAGCGGTGAAGCCCGCCTTGACGCCACTGTCGCCACGACTACCCGATCCGACGTCCTCGGTCTCGCCGAGCAGCCGGTCGCGACCGAGGCGAACGTTGTCGAAGAAGAGCTCACCGGTCGGCGAGCTCATGATGCCCATCTTCTTGAACGGCTTGCCCTGGGTGAGGCCTTCCATGCCCTTGTCGAGGACGAAGGTGAGCACCTTGCGTTCACGCATTGGGGTGCCATCGCCCTCGTCGAGCTTCGCGAACACGACGATCGTGTCGGCGTACGGACCGTTGGTGATGAAGGTCTTCTGCCCGTTGAGGATGTAACCGTCGCCATCGCGGCGGACCGTCGTCTTCATGCCACCGAGTGCGTCTGAGCCGGAATCCGGTTCGGTGATCGCCCAGGCACCGACTTTCTCGAGCGTGACCAGCTCGGGGAGCCACCGCTTCTTCTGTGCGAGTGTGCCTTTCGACCGGATCGTCGACACCGTCAACCCGACACTGACGCCCATCGACACCACCATGCCGAGGCTCGCGGCCGCGAGTTCCATGTTGAGGATCAGCGCCATCGAGTTCATCATGCCGCCGCCGGAACCCCCGGAACCCTTGGACTTCGACTCGCCCGCGGCCTCTGCGTCGAGCTCCTTCTCCAGGCCCTCGCGTGCCATTGCGTCGACGCCGAACGACGTCATCAGCTTGCGCAGGATGTCGTACGGCGGCAACTGACCGCTCTCGAGTTCGTCGGAATGCGGGCGGATCTCCTTGTCGACGAACGACCGCACCGCGTCGCGCACCATGAGGTCTTCCTCGGACCACTCGAACATTGCCACCCACCGTTCAACGCCGGAAATTAGAACACGTTCCATACTGTGTCAGCCCCGATCCCAACTTGTCCAGCGGCGGCCCTCGCGGGCTCGCTGGACGCGCGAGCGGTCGATGAGATAGGCAGAGAGCGTGAACGATCACGTGTTCGCCGAGTTCGGACCGTTCTTTGCGACCGACACCCACGCAGCCGCGGCACCAGTCGACGGGCCGTGGTCGACTCTGGCTGCGGCACTGGCGAATCCACGACGCATCGACAGCCGCGTCGAAAGGGTCCGGAAGGCTCTGGCTGCGGGCGCGGCGTCGAACGTCTCACCTCGCGTCGCGGCGTCGGTGACTCACCTTGGTCTCGTCGCCAGGCTGCTTGCACCGGCGCTCGCTGCAGCGGTGATCGGCACCCGCCTGTCCCTCGACCCCGCAGACGTCTGGTGGCAGGACCATCTCGGCGGGCCCTTCCCCCTATCCGTCGTGACGGTCGACGCGAAGCCTGCGCTCGACGACGGGTTCCCTCGCGCCGTCGACGACCTCACCGCACTCTTCGACGCGTCGTACCCGGTTGGGCCACACGTCCTCGGCGGCAACATCGCGTCGGCGATCAACTCGGCGGTGCGCATGATCGGTACCGCCCGGCCAGAACTCGCCGACGCGGCCCGACGCCACGCCGACCTTTTCCTCGCACGCCCCGACATCGAGGGCGGATACCTGCGGGCCGGACCGAGTTTCCGACGACGCAGCTGCTGCCTGATCTACCAGGTATCGGGCGATCGCACAGCCGTGTGCGGCGACTGCGTGCTGTCCGGATAAGCCAAACGCGGCCCGAACTTGCGAACGCGGCTGGTGTACCAGCCGCGCCTGCCAACTCGAGCCGCGTTTAAAGGAGCGTCAGGCGACCGTTTGCGTCGCGGGGTCGTCGACAACCTGCTTCGACGACCGCGAGCGCGACATCGCGCCCAGGACCAGCGCGAACACCGCGGTGAGCACCGTCCACAGGATCACCTGGTTGGCGATCGCGTAGACGCGGAAGTCGCCGATGACGTCGCCCGGGAAACCTGGGAACACGATCTGGCCCGCGTCGTTGGTGACCGGCGTCGGTACCTCGTCGAAGCTCGGCAGCAACGCGATCGCGACGGTGACCACTACCAGGTAGCCGACGCCGCCCGCGATCGCACCGAGCAGCCCACCGATGCGTGGACGCAGCCACAGCGCGAAGACGACGGCCGCGATGATCGCGATTACCGACACCACGGTGATGGTGAGATAGGCACTCGACCTGTCGGCGATGGTCTCGTCGTTGCCGACAGCCGGCGGGTTGGCCGGATAGGCGAAGTACGGGACGCCGAAGAAGGCCACGAATCCGAGCGCGCCGAGCGCGGCCGCCGCCCAGCGCGGATCGGTCGCGGGGTATCGCAGTCCGAGGTAGGTCCACAAGACCGTGAACCCGACCGCGAAGAACGCGCCCATCGCGATCGCGAAGATCACGGTGCCGACCCCGGCCCCGATGTTTTCCTGCACCGACCTGGTGAACACCTCGTGCTCGTGGCCGTGTTCGCCGCTGAGCATCTCCTCGGCGTGGCTGCGACCCTCTTCGTAGTCGATCGCCTTGGCGACCACCGGCTCGATGAAGATACGAGCGAACACATACGCAAAAATTCCGGCGATCAGGCCTGATAGCAGGCCCGCGCCGACGAACTTCTTCTCCATTGTTCTGTTGTCTCCCGGGTCAGATCAGTGGCAGGGGAAGCCGAGGAAGTGGCGGGAGTCGTGCACGAACTCGTGGATGTGGGTGTCGCTGCCGAACACCGACCAGGCGCCCTGGTCGTACCCGATGAAGTAGTAGGCCAGCGCGGCGATGAGCACAGTGGCGGTGAGCCAGAGCGCGGCCGAAGCGACCGAGAGATTCGGTACGGCGAGCGCAGCGGGCCGACGTTCGGCCTGTGATGAGGTGGCAACCATTGAGAGGGTTCCTTCCGGGATGACGCGTCCCTGACGTGGAGCAATGTGGCCTGGTTGCCACGTCCTGACTCGTCGCGACAGGTCGCTTCCCGTCGGACTTACAGTGGCGCGACCGTCCCGGATTCTCACCGGGTTCCTGGCAACCAGCGTGGATCGACTCTATACCAGGTTCTCGCCGCCGGACCAGCACGTCGCACCGCACTGTCAGACCCGTGCGGAACAATGGAAGAGTGCCCAGCTCGTCCTCCATCCTGAACCGCTTCACCGACCCGACGCGTCGGTGGTTCGGCGGCGCCTTCCCCGCGCCGACACCCGCCCAGCAGGGCGCGTGGAAAGCCATCGCCGACGGCGAGAACACCCTGGTCATCGCGCCCACCGGCTCGGGCAAGACCCTGTCGGCGTTTCTCTGGGCACTCGATTCACTTGCCGCCCGCCCCGATCGGTCCAAGGGCACGCGCGTCCTCTACATCTCCCCACTCAAAGCACTGGCGGTCGACGTCGAGCGCAACCTGCGCGCGCCACTGGCGGGCATCACACGCGCCTCGCAGGAACTCGGGATCACCGAACCGTCGATCACCGTCGGCGTGCGCTCGGGCGACACCCCCGCCGCCCAGCGTCGACTCCTCGCCAAAACGCCACCCGACATCCTCATCACCACGCCCGAGTCGCTCTACCTGATGCTCACCTCGTCGGCACGGGAAGCGCTCACCACGGTCGAGACGGTGATCGTCGACGAGGTACACGCCGTCGCAGGCACCAAACGCGGCACGCACCTGGCGCTGTCGCTCGAACGCCTCGACGAACTGCTCGACTCTCCGGCGCAACGCATCGGACTCTCGGCGACGGTCCGCCCGCCCGAGCTAGTCGCTGAGTTCCTCTCCGGCTCCCGTCCGTGCACCATCGTGCGGCCAAAGGCGTCGAAGACCTTCGACCTCCGCGTCGACGTCCCGGTACCCGACATGGCCAACATCCCGCCGCCACCGGATGCACCGGATGCGGATGAGCTCGACGACGCGTTCTCGCCGACCGCGGGTTCGCTCTGGCCCTACGTCGAAGCGTCGATCGTCGATCTCATCGAGACCAACCGTACGACGATCGTGTTCGCCAACTCTCGACGGCTCGCCGAGCGTCTCACCGCGCGGCTCAACGAGATCCACGAGCAACGCACCGAGCCTGGCCGCGAACCACCACGCAACGACCGCGTCGGTGGCGGCGCACCCGCAATGGTCATGGCCTCGGGGGCCACCACCGGCGCCGCGACTGTCCTGGCCCGCGCACACCACGGGTCGGTCTCCAAGGAGCAGCGCGCCGAGATCGAAGACGACCTCAAGAGCGGCCGCCTGCGCTGTGTGGTCGCGACGAGTTCACTCGAGCTCGGCATCGACATGGGCGCGGTCGATCTGGTGATCCAGGTCGAGACACCACCCTCGGTGGCCAGCGGGCTGCAGCGGATCGGACGCGCGGGCCACCAGGTCGGCGAGATCAGTCAGGGGGTTCTGTACCCCAAGCATCGCACCGACCTGATCGGCTGCACGGTCGCCGTCTCGCGGATGCGTGCGGGCGCAATCGAAGAGCTGCAGGTACCGCGCAGTCCACTGGATGTGCTTGCGCAACAGACGATCGCCGCGGCCGCTCTCGACGTGCTCGAGGTCGACGAGTGGTACGAGATCGTCCGCCGCGCTGCGCCGTACCGGGAGTTGAGCCGGTCGATCTACGAGGCGACACTCGATCTCATCTCGGGTCGCTTCCCCTCCGACGAGTTCGCCGAACTACGTCCACGTGTCACCTGGGATCGTGATGCTGGCACACTGACCGGTCGCCGTGGTGCGCAACGACTAGCGGTCACCTCTGGCGGCACCATCCCCGACCGTGGGCTCTTCGGTGTGTTCATGGTCGGCGAAAAGTCCAGCCGCGTAGGCGAACTCGACGAGGAGATGGTCTACGAGTCGCGCGTCGGCGACGTCTTCGCGCTCGGCGCGACGAGTTGGCGAATCGAGGACATCACCCACGACCGCGTACTCGTCTCACCCGCATTCGGTCAGCCCGGCCGCCTCCCGTTCTGGATCGGCGACGCACAGGGACGCCCGGCCGAACTGGGCGCGGCGATCGGGAAGTTCGTCGGCTCCATCGCCGACGAGGCCGAACTCGACCGTCAGGCAACAGAACTCGGGCTCAGCGAGTACGCACGCGACAACCTCGCGTCGATCATCTCCGAGCAGCGCGACGCGACCGGACAGGTACCGACCGACCGGACCCTGGTCATCGAGCGGTTCCGCGACGAGCTCGGCGACTGGCGCCTGATCCTGCACTCCCCCTACGGTTTACGCGTACACGCGCCGTGGGCGTCGGCGATCTCCGCCCGCCTGCAGGCCACCCTCGGACTCGACGGTGCGGTCACCGCATCCGACGACGGCATCATCGTGCGCCTCCCCGACACCGACGACGAACCGCCGGGCGCCGCAGTCTTCGTCGTCGATCCCGACGAGATCGAGCAGATGGTCACCGACGCCCTCGCCGACTCGTCGATGTTCGCCTCACGATTCCGGGAGTGCGCGGCCAGAGCCCTGCTACTCCCCCGCCGCGACCCCGGCCGTCGGGCACCGCTGTGGCAGCAGCGCCAGCGCAGCGCCCAATTGCTCTCCGTCGCATCACAATTCCCCGACTTTCCGATCATCCTGGAGACGGTCCGCGAATGCCTGCAGGACGTCTACGACCTGCCGTCGCTCACCGACCTCCTCACTCGCATCCGATCGCGACGTGTTCGGCTGATCGAGGTCGAGACCCCGGAACCGTCGCCGTTCGCGGCATCGCTGCTGTTCGGCTACGTCGGAGCGTTCATGTACAACGACGACGCCCCGCTCGCCGAACGTCGCGCCGCAGCACTCTCCCTCGACACCGCGCTCCTCGCACAGCTACTCGGGCGCGTCGACCTGCGCGAACTGCTCGATCCCGCCGTCATCGCCGCCGTGGTCGCACGGCTGCAACGCCTCGACGAGCACCGCAAGGCACGCGACGCCGAGGATATCGCCGACCTGCTGCGGTGGCTCGGTCCGCTCACGACCGACGAGGTGGCGCTGCGGTATCGGCGCGACGACGACAGCCCTGCGGCGCTTGACGTGTTGACCGAGCTGCATCGACGCGGCGCGATCATCTCCGTGAGCATCCGGGGCGTGCCGCTGTGGGCGGCGGTCGAAGACACCGCGCGCCTGCGCGACGGCTTGGGAGTTCCTGCGCCACTGGGTGTTCCGGCAGCTTTCACCGAGTCTGTTCCCGATCCCGTCGGCGATCTCGTCCATCGGTACGCGCGCACGCACGGCCCGTTCACCGTCGACGAGGCCGCCGAGTCGATCGGAATGGCACCCGCGGTGGTGCGCGACACGCTGATTCGCCTTGCCGCCGAACGCAAGGTCGTCGAAGGCGACTTTCTACCCGCCACCGACGACGACCCCGACGGCAGCCCCGCGTGGACCACACAGTGGTGTCACAGCGACGTGCTCGGGCAGATCCGACGAGGCTCACTTGCCGCGAGCCGAGCCGACGTCGCACCCGTCGACGGCCCGACCTTCGCCAGATTTCTCGGAGCGTGGCAGCACGTCGCCGACGACGAAAGGCTCACCGGAGTCGACGGACTCGCGGCGGTCCTCGACCAACTGGCGGGCCATCAGCTCCCGGCGTCGGCGTGGGAGTCGCTGATCTTGCCGAGCAGGATCAGTGACTACCGGCCGGCCATGCTCGACGAACTCCTCTCCAGCGGCGACTTCATGTGGGCGGGTCACGGCCGGATCGGCTCCACCGACGGCTGGATCAGCTTCTTCCCCGCCGACCTCGCACCGCTGTTCGTACCGACCGAGGTCGAGATCGACACCACCGAGATCCACACCCGCCTCCTCGACACCTTCGGCACCGGGGGCGGACTGCGCTTCGCCCAACTGCTCGACGACGCGTCGACGGAGAGCGAAGCATCGCCGGGCGCCACCGCGACGCGCCAGCAGGTCGAGGACGCCCTGTGGGACCTCGTCTGGGCCGGTCACGTCAGCAACGACACGTTTGCGCCGGTCCGTGCGTTGCAGGCGCCTCGCCGCACCTCGTCGTCGAGTCGGTCCATGCCGTCACACCGATCGCGCGGTCAGGCTCCGCGCCTGCGGCCCGGACGGTTGAGCACGCGGCATCTCCTCTCGCAGACAGGCGGCGCCACGACGCCCTCCACGGCAACCGGTCGTTGGTTCGCAACCCCTACAGCGCTGCTCGAGACCACTGTCGCGACTCAGGCCCTGTGCGACCAACTGCTCGCACGCTACGGGGTCGTCACCCGGGGCAGCGTGACGGCGGAGGACGTCGTCGGAGGATTCGCACGAATCTACAAGGCGCTCAACATCTTCGAAGACAGCGGCCAGGTGCGACGAGGCTACTACGTCGACGGCCTCGGCGGTGCCCAGTTCGCGGGCACCTCCACCGTCGACCAATTGCGCCGCCACGCCCTGACCGACGACGCACCGGGCAGTCACCGCGCACCGAACACCGCGACGGTTCTGGCCGCCACCGACCCGGCCAATCCGTATGGGGCAGCGCTGCCCTGGCCAGACACGACGCCCGGCGCAGGCGGGCATCGACCGGGCCGCAAACCAGGCGCCCTCGTATGTCTCGTCGAGGGCGAACTCGTCGCATTTGTCGAACGCGGCGGGAAGACCGTGTTGACCTTCAGCGACGACGTCCCCGCATTAGAGGCCATGGCAGCAGCGCTCGCCGACATCGTGCGGGCCGGTCGTGTCGCCCGCCTGACCATCGACTCCATCGACGGCGTCACCGCGTTGCGCTCCGACCTGCAGCGGGTGCTCGTCGGCGCCGGATTCGCGACCACTCCCCGCGGCCTCCGAATGCGATACGGACAGCATGCCTGAGGGCGACACCGTCTACCAGGCCGCAGACCGTCTCCGTCGCGCATTCGATCAGACCACGTTGGAGCGCACCGACTTTCGCATTCCGTCGCTGGCCACCACCGACCTGCGCGGCGGACGGGTCGCCGCGGTCCGCTCCCGGGGCAAACATCTGCTCATCGACGTCGTGCCCGCGGCGGCGACTGCGACGTCGGCGCCCGATGGCGTCAGCATCCACAGCCACCTGAAGATGGAAGGCGTGTGGCACGTACATCGCGTCGGCACCAAGTGGCGCCGACCCGCGTATCAGGCGCGAATCGTGTTGCAGGCAAACGGGTACGAGGCCGTCGGCTTCGAACTCGGGATTCTCGAGCTACTTCCCCGTGCCGCCGCCGACCTCGACTACCTCGGACCCGACCTTCTCTCCGACGACTTCGACGCCGCGCGCGCCGTCGCCAACATCGAGGCACGGCCGGACGCGAAGATCGGCGAGGCGCTACTCGACCAACGGCTCATGGCAGGTGTCGGCAATGTGTACCGGTGTGAGGCGTGCTTCCTCCGGGGTGTCCGACCCGACCGACTCGTCGCCGACGTCGACGTGCCACCACTCGTCGACCTGTGCCGAAGAATGTTGTGGGCCAACAGGCTTCGCACGGCACGCACCACCACCGGTCGCACCGGACACAATGCGCGCACCTGGGTCTACGGACGAATCGGGCAACCGTGCCGACGATGCGGAACGCTCATCGCCCGCGAGTTCTGGCGCGACCGGCCGGACTCGACCAGCGAGGATCGGGTCGTCTACTACTGCCCGCGGTGCCAGAGCTGAACGTCGGCGCCTAGACCGGATACCGCTCCGGCTCTGGCCCGAACTCGAAGCGACGCGCGCTGACCTCGTCCGGCACGATCTCGACGTAGTTGTACTTCAACGTCGGGATCAGCGGGCGCAACGGGGCCTCGTCGGCCTTGGCGATCTCGGCGCCGGTGGTCAGAATTCGCGCCGACCCCTTGACCACGACACTCCACCCGCCGTCGTCGTCGTAGGCATCGGCCTCGAAGGCCACCTTGCCGTTGACGGCGAGTTCGGCGAGCTTGGTGCCCTCCGCTGTGCGCATCAACACGCGACCGTCACCGGCGAAATAGTTGATGGGAAAGATGTCGGGCTGGCCACCGACGCTCAACGCGATCCTTCCGACGTCGGAGGTGGCGAGCAGCGCCCATGCCTCGTCGACGGGAAGCTCGTGAATGGGATTGTGCACCATGGCGTCTCCTCTGCTCATGAATCCATTGTCACGCCGCCGAGGCGCCGGGCGAAGGGCATTTGGTCCTGTTGCGAAAGCGTGCCATTCAGTCCGGAATCGGCACCGGTTCCAGGATGTCGACCCGCGACTCAGGTGCAGCGGCACGCAGCGCGTCTGCCGATTCGTCGTCGGGTTGCTGTTGTGAGGCGATCTCCGCGGCGACCCGCGCCTTGTAGGTCTCGACCTCGAACGCCACCTTCTCAGGGCCCCAGCCGAGAACCGGCGCGACGAGGTCGGCGACCTCTTGAGCGCAGTCGACGCCGCGATGCGCGTACTCGATCGAGATCCTGGTTCTGCGCGCCAGGATGTCCTCGAGGTGCAGTGCCGCCTCATCGACGGCCGCATACACGACCTCCACGCGCAGATACTGCGGCGCGGCCTCGAGTGGACGCAGCAGCGACGGATCATCCGCCGCGTAGAACAACACGTCGTCGATCAGCGATCCGTACCGGTTGAGCAGTCGACGGATCCGGTAGGGGTGCAGTCCGTACTTCTCGCCGAGAGACTCGCACTGGTTGATCAGCGCGAAGTACCCGTCGGCGCCGATGAGCGGGACACGCTCGGTGATCGACGGCGCAACGCGTGTCGGGATGAAATCGACGCAGGCATCGACGGCGTCGGCGGCCATCACGCGGTACGTCGTGTACTTGCCACCGGCGATCGAGATGAGCCCCGGCGCGATCTCGGCCACCGCGTGCTCGCGTGAAAGCTTCGACGTCGCTTCGTCCTCGCCTGCGAGCAGGGGTCGCAGCCCGGCGTAGACGCCTTCGATGTCGTCGTGACGCAGCGGTGTCACCAGCACCTCGTTGACACGTTCGAGCAGGTAGTCGATGTCGGCGCGGGTCGCGGCCGGGTGCGCGAGATCGAGGTGCCAGTCGGTGTCGGTCGTGCCGACGATCCAGTGCGTCTCCCACGGGATCACGAACAGCACCGAGGACGCGGTCCGCAAGATGATCGCCGTCTCGCTCACGATCCGATCGCGCGGCACCACGATGTGTACGCCTTTGGAGGCCCGGACTTTGAACCGCCCGCGTTGCTTGGACAGTGCCCGCACCTCGTCGGTCCACACGCCTGCCGCGTTGATCACGCAGTGCGCTTTGATCTCGGCGGTCTCACCGTTCTCGGTATCGCGGACGCGCACACCCATGATGCGGTCGGCGTCGCGCAGAAATCCGACCACCTGCGTCGACGTGCGGATCACCGCACCATAGTTCGCGGCGGTGCGCGCGACGGTGAGACTGTGCCGGGCGTCGTCGACAACGGTGTCGTAGTAGCGGATGCCGCCGATCAGCGAATCACGCTTCAACGCGGGCGCCACGCGGAGCGCACCCGACCGCGTCACATGCTTCTGGCCCGGCACCGATTTGGCGCCGCCCATCGTGTCGTAGAGGAAGATCCCCGCGGCGACGTACGGACGTTCCCAGACGCGATGCGTGAGCGGGTAGAGGAACGGCAACGGCTTGACCAGGTGCGGGGCCAGCAGGCTGAGTGAGAGTTCGCGCTCGTGGAGCGCTTCACGCACCAACCCGAACTCGAGTTGTTCGAGATAACGCAGTCCGCCGTGAAACATCTTCGACGAGCGGCTCGACGTGCCCGAAGCGATGTCTCGCGCCTCGACGAGCGCGACCCGCAGGCCACGCGTCGCGGCGTCGAGAGCCGCTCCGACGCCGACGACACCACCGCCGATGACGACGATGTCGAACTGTTCGGTACCCAGCCGACGCCACGCCTGCTCGCGGTAGAGCGGCCCAAGGTCAGCTGGTCGGTCCGGATTGAACTCCGTCTCCATGAGCCGAGACTAATCGACACCACGGGGGTTCACCGGTCATTGATACGGCGCGCCGACCGGCACGCAGGCACCCGGTCAGGTGAAGTCGACCAGCACGCCGACCACACCCGCGCTGCCACCCAGAGCGACCGACGCCTCGTACACCGCTTCTCGCATACGACGCCGAGCGGCGATGTCGGCGTCGAAAATGATTGCCAGACAAGTCAATCCGCGAGCAGCGCGAAAGTGAACGCGTTGGGTGAGCGCATCGCCCGCACGGTGCGCAGCGAGGCCGTCGACATCACGCTGCACCATCGCGGCGTCGAGTCGCTTGAGGGTGTCTTTCGACACCCGACCAGTGGTCTGCCATTGGGTCATCGCGTCGAGTACCGATTCGACCCCACCGATGTCGGTGACGTCGACAACGACGACCGCCAGTCGGCCGAGCGCATCGTCGACGACGTCGTCGGCAACGCGGTCGGCGAGACCGCGAACGTCGGGCGACAACCTGTCGATCCGACCGGCGGTGGCGTTCGGAGTCATCGGCCCGCACCCCGCTCACGAGAGGCCTCAGCGTGCGCACCGGATCGCTGCGCATCGACCTTCGGTTCGCTCGCGCTGGTGTCGGCAGCGGGATCGAGCGGCGGCATCGACTGCGGCGTCCAGTCGCCGATCACCGGCGGACCGACGAGCGGGAGGTCGCCGACGATCTCCTCGCCGTGCTCACGGGTGTTGAGGTAGCGGGCCGACTGGTGCTTGTTGTCGCCACGGTCGCGCGCACCGCCACCCGACGCCGGTGGCATCGCGGAGTTCGGACCCGACCGCATCGCAGGTCCCGCACTCGGGCTCGCCGACATTGCAGGCGTCGACGGCGCGGCGCCCAACCCAGGCGGTCGCGATGCGCCGAGTGATGGCGCAAGCGCACTCCCCGAACCCGCGCCGACGCCCTGACCTGCGCCGAGACCGGACGATCCGCTACGACCCGCGCCCAGCGATCCCGTCCGCCCAGAGTCCGCGCCACCGGGTCCACCGATGCCACTCACCGGTGTGCTCGCCGCGGCAGAGTCGGCGCTGCCGAACCCTCCTCGCGTCAGCCGGTCGGCATCAGCGTCGGCCGTGCCTGCCGCCGACGTTCCGGTGGAGCTCGACGGTCCGCCGGGGCCCACTCCACCCGCAGCGGGGGACGCAGGCGCCGGCGTCGACGACGAGGTCGCGACCTCGCCGCTCGATCCCGGTCCGGCGGAGCCGCTCAGGTCGGAATCGGCGATGTTGCCCGACTGCGTGCGCCCCGATCCCGCGCCGGTGCCGGCGACGACACCCTGGCCCGAGTCGCTGCCCGCCATCGGATCCGACGACGCAGCCGGCAGTTCGGGTAGCCACGTCTGGACGCTGACCATCGGGTTCGTGTAGACGCCTTCCATCAACGACACGACCTCCGCACGCAACGTCGACGCATCCTCGGGATGCGCGCGGATCTGCGCGGCCGCATGCCTGACAGCACCGGCCTGCTGAGAGGTAGCGGTGAGGACGTCCTGGGCCTGCGCGAGTGCGTCGATCGCGGGCCGGACGGACTCGGCCGCCGCTGAGATGGCTTTGCCGACACCCGCACCCGCCGCGGTACTTCCGTCGGCCGCACGCCCGAGCATCGTGTCGTCTCCGAAGGCGCTCGTCAGACTCTTCACGACCTTCCCGACAGCGTCGAGCGCGGCTTGAATGGCGTTCGCGTCACCGCTGGCAGAGCTGTCGGTGATGCTCTCGATCTTCGCGAGGATCTCGGCGACACTCATCGAAGCCCATGGAGTGCGGCCATTGCTGGTCGCATGAGCACCCCCGTCGTTGAACAGGTAGCTGTTCCGAGAGCCTGTACCAGTGCTTACCGCGGGCAAATCGGGATGCTCGTAGTACCGACCCGACACGCGTACCTCCCCGTCAGTCGTCGCGTGATCTCGCCGAAACGGTACCGCGACATCGCCGCGCGCGGCCGAGGATTCTCGCGCCTGTGCACCAACTCCAGCCTGTGCACCAACTCAACCTGCGCTGGCCCTTCGCCGCGGGCACGCCGAGAGAACTCAGTCGAGGTCGTCGTGCCGCACGAGCTGTCGCGCGGCCTCGGTGATCGAACCCGAGAGCGAGGGATAAACCGAGAGCGTCTGGGCGAGATCGCCGACGGTCAGCTTGTTCTGCACGGCCAAGGCGATGGGAAGGATCAACTCCGACGCCGTCGGTGCGACCACCACACCCCCGATCACGACACCGGTCGCGGGGCGGCAGAAGATCTTGACGAAGCCTCTCCGCAGACCGCTCATCTTGGCGCGCGGGTTGGTGGAGAGCGGCAGCATCACGGTGCGCGCCGGGTACTCGCCGGCGTCGATCGCCTGCTGCGAGACGCCGACGGTGGCGATCTCCGGACGCGTGAAGATCGCGGAGGCAACGGTTTTCAGCTTGATCGGGCTCACGCCCTCGCCGAGCGAGTGATACATCGCGATGCGACCCTGCATGGCGGCGACGGAGGCAAGCGGGAACAACCCGGTGCAGTCGCCCGCCGCGTAGATACCCGGCACAGAGGTGCGCGACACCCGGTCGACGGTGATGTAGCCGCCCTTGTCCGTCGCGACTCCCGCACGGTCGAGACCGATTTCCCCCGTGTTGGGGACCGAACCAACGGTCATCAACACATGCGAGCCGGTCACCGTGCGGCCGTCGGCGAGGTACACGGTCACGGAGTCGCCGGTGGGTTCCACCTTGTCGGCACGCGCATGTTTGACCAATTCGACGCCGCGCTCGGCCAGCGCATCCTCGAGGACCAGCGCAGCGTCTTCGTCCTCGCCGGGCAGCACGCGGTCGCGGCTGGAAACGAGCGTCACCTTCACTCCGAGTTCGGTGTAGGCGTGCACGAACTCGGCACCCGTCACACCCGAGCCGACGACGACGAGATGCTCTGGCAGCTTGTCGAGGTCGTAGAGCTGGCGCCACGTCAGGATGCGGTCGCCATCCGGCGCGGCGTCGGGCAGGACGCGCGGCGACGCGCCTGTCGCGATCAGGACGACATCGCCGTCGTAGTGCTCGGTCGTGCCATCCTGCAGCGTCGCCACGACGCGGTGCGACGCGATGCCGGGGTGCGTCTCCTCCAGCGAGGCGTAGCCGGACACGAGTGTCACGCCTTCGCTGAGCAGCCTGTCGCGGATGTCTGCCGACTGCGCGAACGCGAGGTCGCGGACGCGCTGGTGAATCTGCGGCAGCGTGACCAGCGCGTCGTCGGTGCGCAGGTTGATGCCGAGATCGATGGCTCGCCGAACCTCGGTTCGGATACCGGTCGACGCGATGAAGGTCTTCGACGGCACGCAGTCCCACAGCACGCACGCGCCGCCGATGCCGTCGGAGTCGATCAGGGTGACGTCGGCGCCGTACGCTGCCGCAACCAGCGCCGCCTCGTAGCCGGCGGGGCCACCGCCGATGATCACGATCCTGGTCACAGAGCACACTCCTGTTCGGTGAGAGGGGCCATCGGGTACGGCGCATAGAGGCACCGCTCAACACCTCCAACCTAGTCCCACCCCGACGTCCACGCCGTCACCGGGCGAGTCGCGTCGCTCACCGTCCGCTTTCGTGACGGGCCGCGACCATCTAGAGTTTCCCGACGTGCCGATATATGCCGCGTACGGGTCCAACATGAGTCCGGATCAGATGACCGAGCGCGCGCCGCACTCCCCGATGTCGGGGACCGGCTGGCTGCGCGGTTGGCGACTCACCTTTGCCGGCGCCGACATCGGTTGGGAGGGATCGCTCGCGACGGTCACCGAGGACCGCGACGATCCCGAGGCCAAGGTCTTCGTCGTGCTCTACGACGTCCCCGACGAGGACGAGGCCACCCTCGACCGGTGGGAGGGCTCAGAACTCGGCATCCACCGCAAGATCCGTGCGCGCGTGGACACCTCCGACGGCCCCGTCCTCGCGTGGCTCTACGTGATGGACGCCTTCGAAGGCGGACTGCCGTCGGCGCGCTACCTCGGCGTGATGGCCGACGCGGCCGAAAGTGCAGGCGCTCCAGCTGATTACGTGCAGGACATCAGGCTGCGCGAGGCGCGCAACGTCGGACCGGGACCCGGCCCCATCGACTCCTGAGCGACGCCGCGGGCCCGACGCGGGGCGGGCGTGCTCAGCCTATGTCGAGCACGACGCCCGCGAGGGTGCGCACGCCGACCTCGAGTGCGCGCTCGTCGAGGTCGAAGTTGGGCTGGTGCAGATCCATCTGCGGCCCCAGCCCGTCCCACACGCCGAGCCTGCCCATCGCACCCGGAACGTGCTCGAGATACCACGAAAAGTCTTCTCCCCCAGGCGATTGCGGGGTGTCCGCGATGGCCTGTGGCCCTAGCGTCGATACCGACTTCGCCAACATCGCGATCGCGGTCTCGTCGTTGACCACCGGCGGCACTCCACGGAAGTAGGACAGGTCGTAGGAGACTCCGAGCGGGCCGAGCAGTTGCCCGACGACACTGCGCACCAACGGTTCCAACTCGTCCCACGTGCCGTGGTCCCCGGTGCGGACGGTGCCCCGCAGCATGCCCTCCTGCGGAATCGCGTTGGGCGCGTTGCCCGCATGCGCCGCACCCCACGCCATGACCGTGCCCGAGCGGGGGTCGACCCTGCGCGACAGCACACCGGGGAGTCCGGTGATCACCGTACCCATCGCGTACACGATGTCGCCGGTGAGGTGCGGGCGCGATGTGTGCCCGCCGGGCGAATGTATTTGCAGTTCAATGTGATCCGCCGCCGATGTCAGCGCGCCGGCTCGGAGGCCGACCGAGCCGACAGGAAGTCGGGGATCGCAGTGCAGCGCAAAGATCCGACTGACGCCCTCGGTCACTCCGGCGGCGACGGCGTCGAGCGCACCGCCGGGCATGACCTCCTCGGCGGGCTGGAAGATCAGTCGCACACCGACCGGTAGCAACGGCACGGCCGCGAGCAGTCGGGCCACCCCGATCAGGATCGCGGTGTGCGCATCATGGCCGCACGAGTGCGAGACACCCTCCACGGTCGACGAGAACGGCAATCCGGTGTGCTCGGTGATGGGCAGCGCGTCCATGTCGGCACGGAGCGCGATGCGCTGACCCGTCGTCGGGCCGAGATCGCAGACCACACCAGTGCCCAGCGGAAGACGCGTGGGGTTCAGGCCCACTTCTCCGAGAAGCGCCATGACCATCTCGGTGGTCTTGACCTCTTGCCGAGACAACTCGGGCTGCTGGTGAATGGCACGCCGCCAGCCGACGACGTCGGCGCGGTGAGCCGCCCACCAGTCGTCGATGATCGACGCGCCGTCGCTCATAGCAGCGCTGCAGGGGTCGGGGCCGCGAGATCGGCGAGAAGGTGCTGCCGCAGTGCCCGTTTGACGTTGGCGAGGTTCGGCCCAGCGACCGCCGTACGCTCAGCGGCGACCTCACTCGCCCGCGTGAGCAGGTCGTCGGCCGCCACAGCGTCGTCCACGATGCCCGCCGTCACGGCGTCGGCCGCACCGTAGCGGCGACTGGTCAGCATGGCCTCTGTGGCGGTGCGATCCGGCAGGCGCGTGGTGAGCAGTCCTGCCATCCCGCGCGGGAACGGCATGTTCAACGCGGCCTCGGGGAGCGACCAGAAGCCACGTTCGGTGCGCATGACCACGTAGTCGGCGCACAGCGCGAGCATGGCGCCCGCACCGAACGCGTGACCGTTGACCGCTGCCACCGTTGACTGCGGAAGCGTCAGGACCTTCGCGTAGAGCGCATGCACCCGGTCGAGGTACGCGGGCAGCTCCGACGCGTTGGCGAAGACGAAGTCGGTATCGAGTCCGTTGGTGAAGAACTTGCCTGTCGAAGTGATCACCAGGCCCTTGGCCGGGCCCGCCGCGATCTCGTCGAGCAGGCCTTCGATCGCGTCGAGCCACGCAGGGCTGAACCGGTTCTCGGGATTGTTCTCGTCGAGTTCGACACCCGGCGACCCGAGGTACAGGTAGGCGATATCGGGATTCTCGGACTGCGCTGCGTCAGACAGATACGGCATGGGTCGACCTTATCGCCTGGTCACACGCCGCACGCAGGATGCCCCTAGTGTGATGCCCATGGATCCCACCGTCGACGCCGACGCCGCGGCCATCTCCGCGGCAGCGACCATCGCAGCCGAAACCGATGCCTCCACACACGACGTCGCGGTCGTCCTCGGATCTGGCTGGGCCCCGGCGGCTGAGGCGTTCGGCGCACCGATCGCGTCCGTGCCGATGGCGCACATCCCCGGCTTCCTGCCGCCGACGGCCGCAGGACACGGCGGCGTCATCCACTCGGTGCGGATCGGAAACTGTCGAGTCCTGTTGATGCTGGGCAGGATTCACGCCTATGAGGGCCACGACCTCGCCCGCGTCGTCCACCCGGTACGCACTGCGGCTGCGGCCGGTGCCCGCACGATCGTGCTCACCAATGCGGCGGGCGGCCTGCGCGACGACATGTCCGTCGGCCAACCGGTCCTCATCAGCGACCACCTCAATCTCACCGCGCGCTCGCCGCTTGTCGGTGCGCAGTTCGTCGATCTGGTCGATGCCTACTCCCCGCGCCTGCGCGCCGTCGCCCGCGGTATCGAGCCGTCGCTGGCCGAAGGGGTGTACGCGGGACTACCCGGACCCCACTACGAGACCCCCGCGGAGATCCGGATGCTCCGGACCATCGGCGCCGACCTGGTCGGGATGTCGACGGTGCACGAGACGATCGCCGCCCGCGCGGCGGCGATGGAGGTTCTCGGTATCTCGCTGGTCACCAACCTCGCGGCCGGGATCACCGGAGAACCGCTCAGCCACACCGAGGTTCTCGAGGTTGGTCGGGCGTCGGCGGCACGAATGGGCACGCTGCTCGCCGCGATCATCGAAGAACTCGGCGCGGCGTGAGTGGCGGAGTCGAGGACGCGAGAGACGGAGTCATGGACCTGAGCGAACGAGTCGAGGACGAGTGGGTCGCCGCGTGGATCGCCGCCGATCCCGATCCCGCAACCCGCGCCGAACTCTCCGCACTGGACGGCCCCGACCTCGCCGAGCGTTTCGCCGCACCGCTACGGTTCGGCACCGCGGGGTTGCGTGGCCCGGTGCGCGCGGGCCCCAACGGAATGAACGTCGCAGTCGTCACCCGAGCGACGGCGGGCCTTGCCGCGTGGCTGATCGAGCACGGACACCGGGGCGGTTCGGTCGTGGTCGGTCGTGATGCCCGTCATGGTTCCGAGCAGTTCGCCGCTGCGGCGGCGCAGGTCCTCGCGGCGGCAGGCTTCCGCGTCGTCGTGGTTCCCGCGCCGGGTCCGACGCCGCTGGTGGCGTTCGCGTGTCGCGATCTCGACGCCGTCGCGGGTGTCCAGATCACGGCATCCCACAATCCGCCCGGCGACAACGGCTACAAGGTCTACCTTGCGGGGGGCGCCCAGATCGTTCCGCCGGCCGACGGTGAGATCGAGGAACTCATCGCCGCATCGCCCCACGCCGTCGACGTTCCTCGCCGAGACGTCGTGCACGATCCCCGCGCCGACGAGATCGTCGGCCGCTACCTCGACCGCATCAGCACCCGTTTCCCGATGGTCGCCGACGCCTCACTGCGGATCGCTCTGACGCCGATGCACGGCGTCGGCGGCGCGCTCGCCGTCGATGCCCTTGCGCGCGCCGGATTCACCGACGTCCACGTCGTCGACGAACAGTTCGACCCCGACCCGGACTTCCCCACCGTGGCCTTCCCGAATCCCGAGGAGGCGGGGGCAAGCGACCTACTGCTCGCATGCGCGGAGAAGGTCGAAGCCGACATTGCGATCGCACTCGATCCCGACGCCGACCGGTGCGCGGTGGGCACGCGCGTCGACGGCACCTGGCGGATGCTCACCGGCGATGAGACAGGTGCGCTGCTCGGCTCGTTCATCCTCTCCGACGCCGCCGCAGGCCCCGACGACTCGCCACCGGTCGTTGCGAGCACGCTGGTGTCGAGCAGTCTGCTGGAGAAGATCGCCAGGCGCGTGGGCGCACGTCATGTCACGACGCTGACCGGCTTCAAATGGCTTGTGCGCGCGGGCGAACCGCTGCGCTACGCCTACGAGGAGGCGATCGGGCACTGTGTGGACCCCGACGCGGTGCGCGACAAGGACGGCATCAGCGCGGCGGTGGCAGTGGCCGTGTTGGCCGACCGTTGTCGACGCGACGACGTCGGAGTGGCCGACCTGCTCGTGTCGCTCTACGAGACACACGGCGTGCATGTGACGCGCCAACATTCGGTGCGCGTCGACGACACCACCGTGATCGCTGCACTGATGGACCGTCTACGCACCTCACCGCCGAGCACACTGGCAGGCATCGCCGTGACCGCCGAGGACTACGCCCGCCGCGACGACGGCCTGCGCACGGACGCGATCGCGCTCAGCGGGGTGGCTGGTGACGGGATGTCGGTGCGGGTGATGGCACGCCCCTCCGGCACCGAGCCGAAGCTCAAGTACTACATCGAAATGACGACACCTCCCGGTTTCGTGGTGTCGGCAACACAATCGCCCGCGCAAACGACATACGGTGCAGATACCCGTGCACTGGTCCATCTGCTCGACGACATGACGCTGCGTGTCGCGGCCGAACTCGCCGAGTACGGCCGCACCTGATCGACACCACAGTCCGGCAACGGGTCACCGACGGAAGGAATGCTCCGCATGACCTACCCCCAGCTGCCCCCGCAGCGGTCGCCGTGGTCGTCTCCGGCGGTGATCATCGCGATCGTGACGGGAGTCCTCCTCGTCGTCGGCGTCGTTCTGGCCACGCTCATCCTGCTCCCGCGTCTCGAAGGCGACGATTCGAGCTCGGCGGCGGCGTCGAGTTCAGCTGTGCCGACGACCGGGGCACCGGCCAGCGTCGGATCCGCGACCACCACGGGCGGCTCCGGTGGTGCCCAGAACGGCACTCGCCCCACCGAATCCCAGAACAATGGCAACCAGAACGATGGGAGCCAGAACAACGGCAACCAGAACACGGGTAGCCCCACGACCCCGCACGCCACCCCCGACATCGCGGGAACCGACTGGCAGGGGTTCACCGGGGGTCCGCGCTGCAACGCGGCCGACGACCCGGCGATGGTGATCGCCCAGACGAATCGCTCGCAGATCGTGATCTGCCAGGTCGGTTCGCAGTCCGGACGCTGGTACTACAAGGGATACGCCGACGGAAATTCCGTCGAGGTCGGCTATCCGACTCGCAGCGGCAACACCTACAGCGCCACCAACGGCAACGTGACCTACGTCGTGGGGCCGAGCCAACTCGACATCGAGAAGAACGGCGAGACCATCGCCACCGAGCCGATGAGCGCGTACTGGAGCGCATCCTGACCTGCGCCTCCATACCCCGTGACGGGGCGTCGGGATCGCTGGATTACAACTGATTGGTGACCTCCCCCGACGCGCCAGTCCTGAACGCCTCATCGGTCGACGTCGTCCGCAGCGGACGAAAACTACTGCACGACGTCAACCTGTCGGTCTCGCCGGGCGAGCACTGGGCACTGTTGGGACCCAATGGCGCGGGCAAGTCGACGCTGATGGCGATCCTGGGCGCGCGCAGTCATCCCACGACCGGAACCGTTGATGTGCTCGGTCGTCGGCTCGGTCGGGTCGACATGCGCGAGTTGCGAACCCACATCGGTCACGTCGACCCGCGCTGGCGTATCGACGTGCCGATCACCGCACACGACGTCGTGCTGACCGGACTCACCAACACCCCGGAGCTCGACCACCGCCACGTCTACACCGACGAGGAGCATCGCCACGCCGACGACCTGCTCGAGATGTTGGGTATGAGTGCCCGCAGAGACTCCGAGTGGCCGGTGATGAGCCAGGGCGAGCGGGGTCGCACGCTGATCGCGCGGGCCCTCATGCCACGTCCCGCGCTCTTGCTGCTCGACGAGCCCGCGACTGGCCTCGACCTCGCCGCGCGCGAACGTCTGCTGTCGGCCATCGACCGCCTGCGCGCAGACGTCGATCGCCTCGCCAGCGTTCTTGTCACCCATCACCTCGAGGATCTGCCGAGTTCGACGACGCACGCGATGCTGCTCCGCGACGGCGAGGTGACGGCGTCGGGACCCGTTGCTCAGACGCTGACCTCGGACGAGATCAGCGCCTGCTTCGACCACCCGGTCTCTGTCCGACGACACGACGGTCGCTGGTCGGCGACGGCCGCGTAACGCGCTTCGGCGTCGACATCCCCGCTGCGTCCTCGACGTGGGGTCCTCAGCGAGGGCCGAACTGGCGGTCGCCCGCATCGCCGAGTCCAGGCACGATGTAGGCGGCGTCGTTGAGTCCGTCATCGACAGAAGCGACCACCAGTCGTACCGGATGCCCCGAATCATCCAGTGCGGCAACACCTTCCGGAGCAGCAACGACGCAGACCGCGGTGATGTCCGTCGCGTTGCGTGCGACGAGGAGACCGCCCAGCCGGTGCCGTACCTCGAATCGCTGCCCGAAGATCTGTCCGGGTTCCCGGTGTTCGTCCTCGATCCGATGCTCGCCACCGGCGGATCGATGCTGCACACGATCGAACTCCTCGTCGCACGCAACGCGACGGACATCACCGCGGTCTGCGTCGTTGCTGCTCCGGAAGGTGTTGCCGCACTGGA
>NZ_LZMO01000304.1:0-710 GCF_001665715.1 Gordonia sp. 852002-10350_SCH5691597 | reverse complement strand
CGTTCTTTCCGATCCGCGTGGCGATGGTCCTCATCGAATCCTTGACCACCAGCCCGTCAGCGATCGCAATCCGATCCTCCAGCGACAGATACCGATCGCTGATCACCGAGATAGCCGCATCCGGGCAGGTCATAGTAGCCACGGGCTGTTTGTAGACGGTTCCGAGCCGGTAGTCCACAACGGTGCCGTCCGGGCGGACCCGGGTGTTGCCGACCTTCCGAATTCCCTGACGCCAATCCCGGGCGGTGCGCACATTGACTCCCACCTCGCGCGCCGCGCTCGCTGAGGACCAGCCTTGCTCGATCAACGCAAAGAACCGCATCCTCGCCGCAGGCTTGCCAGACACTGTGATCTTGTCCGCGTCTACCAGGCCAGCATCGACAAGTATCCGACGCGCAACGGAGAACGCCACATCACACTCGAACGCCGCCCTGTTGATCGACCCGGTCCGATCGAACACCGCCACGATCCGTCCAGGATCAGCCGGCTTACCCGGCCCACGAGGCCGCCCCACCGGCCGACCGATCGCCCGGAGAATCGCGTAGCACCGATGCCGCGGCACACCCACCGCAACAGCGGCTTCCTTCACCGGCACCCCGGCATCCACCAGCCTCGCCAACTGGTCACCGAACCGAACACAGTCCTCCTGAAACGACATGATCGCCGCAACCTCTCACCTGAGAGTGTTGCGACGATCATGTGAACCCGCC
>NZ_LZMO01000303.1:0-12660 GCF_001665715.1 Gordonia sp. 852002-10350_SCH5691597 | reverse complement strand
AACGCGTCTCTCGGGACAAAACTTCGGAGCGAAATTCGGTTCGCCTTTTCCTGCGCGTTCAGGAACGTAAGAAGAGGCTCTCAAGGTGATGGTTCTTACGTAAGTCCGTCCGTCCGTCCGTCCGTGGCATCCACAAGCATGTTTCCGCAGGTGCAAGCATTTCCGTTGCATCAACAAGCATGGATTAAGCATCCAACAAGCATCGATTAAGCATGCGCCTTGCATGTCTTTGCATGGTGCAACTATCACCGAAATGGCTGGTCGCGGAACTCCCTGGACGATGCTCCTGGATGCTTGTTGCATTGCATCACGCATTGCTTGTTGCATTACTTCTTGTTCCATCTCGCAGCCGCCGCCTTCCTTCCTCGCTCCGATAATCTTCGTCTTCGGTCCTCTTCTTCACTGCTCGAAAACTGGTACTCGCGCCACCCATTGATGTCCCATCCGGCGGGTGCGGGAAGCCACAGCCCCGCATCCATGAGCAGCTTCGCGTCATCCTCTTCACCTCCGAGCACTCGCAGCGCGTAACTCGGTATGTACCCGTCGAGTCCGTGCTTGCCGCTGTAGGTCATGGCTGCCATATGGACGACGATTGCGCGGTAGTGGCCGGCGTCCATGAGGGAGAGCATCTTCGGGTGGTCAAACGTTGTTGTGTCTAGCCGAATCCACGGAAGGCCCACTGACTACCTCCTCCTTCTCGTCGTCGTCGTTGTCGCCCCTCGCGCAGTCGCAGCACGCGCGCCCCCATGCGTTCATGGCGCGCTCACAGTGGGGGCAGCGCGGTCCGATCCACGTCATGAGGTGCCCTCGGGGATATCGTCGTAGCGTTCGCCCACGGCCTCCCAGTCGGCGCGATACACCACATCGGTGGGGATGCCCTGTGCCCGCCACAGCCGGATCACACGTGGCCTGTCGTCGATGGCTCGCACAACCTCGCAGCCATGGTCCTCGCGGATGATGCGGAGGATGTCGAGTTTCACCTCGTCGTCGGAGCGGTTGTCGTCGTCGCCCCTCATGAGCAGGGCCGCGTACGGCAGCGGGAAGTGTTCGGCCAGCCACTCGCGGGTCAGTGTCTCGTGCTGGTACTTCCGGGCGGTGACGATGAAGATGGCGTGCTGTTCGACGTGGGCGTCAGCGCACCAGTCGATGACCCACCGTGTTGGTGGGCAGTGTCGGGTGGCCTGGTGGAACGCCTCGAAGTCCTTGCGGGGACCGTGCAGGTGGTGCAGTGCGGACGACACGTCACAGAGCGTGCCGTCCATGTCGACGATGACAGCGGTCTTGCTCATCACGCCTCCTTGAGTGCGTCGAAGAGTTTGTCCCACATAGCTACCGATCCTTCGGCGCGTCCGTTGAGCATCTGGGACAGGTGTTTGTCGGTGGTGTCAACCTGTTGGGCGAGCCAGTGTTGGGTGCAGCCCTTGTCGTCGAGTTGGTGGCAGACAGCGGCGGCAAGGTTGTCGATTGGTGTGGGTTGGTCACTCATCCGACTCTCCTGACGTGTCGTACGTGTGCAGTGTGCTGAACATGCGGCTGATCCGACGCATCGCTGCCTCGAGGGCACTGATTGGCGGTAGTGGCCCTTCGGTGTCCGATCCTGGGCAGAATGTTGTCGGTAGCCCGTGCCAGTCGGCGCCGCATCGACAGCGTGGTTGGCCGATGTTGTTGTCGTAGCCGGAGACTTGGTGCCAGGGTTTGGTGAGGGATTCTTCGACGAGGCGATCAATTTCATCTACGACGGCGTCTTCGGGGTTCATGCGCAGTCACCTTCTACGTCGTTCTCGAGCATGCTGAGCGGGTCACGGCCGTTACGGAAATCGTCGGCGACAGCATCCATTCCGTAGTAGATCGCTACACCGATGTAGCTGCTGTAGTAGTCGTCTGCGATGTGGGCTAGAACCCAGTTGCAGATGCGCCACGCCAATCTGTTGCGCCACGTGTCTATTCGGTTCATGCGCCCCTCCACTCGTCCAGGGTTATCCACCGACCGTCTTCGTAACGGCAGCCGCACGTAAGCCCGCCGATATGGCACTTTAGGCACTTGTCGTGGAACTCCTTTGGCCTCCCACACTTGCAAGCCCAATCGTCGCGGCGTTGGAGTTTGAGGTAGACCCACACGGCGCATTGCGTGCAAGACGTGTAAATGCAAATCCCCTCGGACAGCCCCGGAGTTGCCTGTTCAGCCAGTTGCATCGGAGTCAGCGTTTGTAACATGCGATCCCCGTCTTTCGACTGGAATCCGGAAAGTTCCGCGCCGCATATCGGGCATGGCATTGTGAACTCGATGTCGTCAAACATTCCCATTGCTTACATCTCCTGGTAGTCGGCTGCGATCACGTTCATCCGCAGGTAGGTGAGAATCCGTTCCGTGGCGTCGTCGGGGTGGTCGGCCGCAGCGCGGCCCGATCCACGTCATGAGGTGGACTCGGGGTGTACGTGCCGGACGCTGCGGTGGCCTTCTTCGGCATCAGTGCGGACCCATGGGCCGCACCAGCAGTCGACAGCGATGATGTGTCGTCGATCCTCGGATGACACCTCGGGCAAGATGTGGGTCTCTTCAATCGCCATCACGCCTCACCGCCGATCGCGATCCTCAGCAGCACATCGGCATGACACATTTCGTCCAGCGCGCAATGACAGCCGAGGTCTTTGCCTGCCAACTCAGCCCGAATCTCTGCGCGAGTCGGGTAGCGATAGGTGACCATCTCGCGCCCGTAACGCTGTCCGACAATCGGTTGGCTCACAGAAAGTGGTCGATCCGCACGCACCAAATCCTCGAACTGCCGCACCACCATGCGATGCACCGCATCGGAGTCAAGACTGGGATATGACTTCCCAACGACCATGTGCGAGAACGGGCACGCCCACTTGGTGCCCTGGGACACGTTGACAACAAACAGGGGAAGCCATTGGTCGGCGTCAATCTGGAACCTTTGTGCCATCACACACCGCCGATCATGGTGATGGTGCGGACGACGCTGAATCCGCTGTCATGCTTGGGCATTAGGGCACCTCCGGTTCACTGGTCGCCTTGCACAGGAGCTCGGCGTAGATGGCATCGCGCACCGACGCGGCGAACATCGTGTAGAGCCGGTCCAGTTGTCCCGGGTCGACCACTTTGCAGCGTTTGGCGTGGCATGTGGGTAGGCACCACTCGGCGTCGAATCGGCTGATGCTCGCGGCGTTGATGGCTTGCTCGATACGTGGCCAGAGGTCGAGGTCGGCCATCACGCCTCACCCCCGTCGAGGTCGATTAGATCGTCGTAGTGTTCGCCCACGGCCTCCCAGTCGGCGCGATACACCACATCGGTGGGGATGCCCTGTGCCCGCCACAGCCGGATCACACGTGGCCTGTCGTCGATGGCTCGCACAACCTCGCAGCCGTGGTCCTCGCGGATGATGCGGAGGATGTCGAGTTTCACCTCGTCGTCGGAGCGGTTGTCGTCGTCGCCCCTCATGAGCAGGGCCGCGTACGGCAGCGGGAAGTGTTCGGCCAGCCACTCGCGGGTCAGTGTCTCGTGCTGGTACTTCCGGGCGGTGACGATGAAGATGGCGTGCTGTTCGACGTGGGCGTCAGCGCACCAGTCGATGACCCACCGTGTTGGTGGGCAGTGTCGGGTGGCCTGGTGGAACGCCTCGAAGTCCTTGCGGGGACCATGGAGATGATGCAGTGCGGACGACACGTCACAGAGCGTGCCGTCCATGTCAACGATGACAGCAGTCCTACTCATTCACGCCTCCTTGAGTGCGTCGAAGAGTTTGTCCCACATGGCTATTCGCGGCGATACTCATGAGGCGTCCTCGAAGTCGAGTGTCATGGTCTGGTTGCTGAGTCGCCGCGCGATGATCTCGCAGTATCGTTCATCCGACTCGATGCCAATCCAAGGATGACCACCACTGCGGGCGGCGACACCAGAAGCGCCAAGCCCTGCGTACGGGTCGACGACGGTCACGCCAGACGGTGCGCGAGAGATGAAAGGTGTCCACAATTCGGGCGGCTTCGCATAGGGATGTTCTTGGCCTGATAGCGGCTCGACTTGAATGACATTGGGGACCGCGGCCTTGTCTCTCAACTTGGGCGCACCCTTACTTCCAACGTAGATCGGGTCCCACGATGATCGGAAGAGTCCCCCAGTGCCGACCCGGTTGCGTATCCAGGCAACGCACGCTGATAGGCGTAGTCCGGCAAGGCATGTCAGGTAGGAAACGTCGGGACTCCTTCGCCACTGGTGCAGGATCGGGGCAATTCCACCGCTTGTAAGGATTCGCTGGGTCTCCACGAGTGACTGGTGCAATAGACGCGTCGGCGCTCCCGATGTGCCTGCTGCGCCATCGTCGCGCCCCCGCACGCTGATGGATTCGAAACTATAGGGCGGATCGAGGATGACGACTCCCACGCTCGCAGATGGCAACGTGGGCAAAACTTCCAGCGCGTCCCCGTGGTACAGCGTCACGAGATCGTCTGTGTAGTAGGGCTTCACGCGGTCCTCCGTTTCCGTTTCTGCTGATTCGCCGCGTCGTTGCATGCGCGGCACACAAGGGTGTGTTGGCGGCGGTGCATGCTGTAGCCCGCGGCGGTGCCGCACTGCGCGTACGGGCCGCGGTCGGGAATCATGTCCATGTTGTCGAGGTGCTGTCGGACAGCTTTCGCACTACAGCCGAGGCGATCCGCGATGTCGCTGAGACACATGCCTTCCCATGCGAGTTGCCCCGCCTGGTATTCGCGACGTGCGAGTGCGTAGGTGCTGTCGTGGAGGACGCCGGCGATGGTCATGAGGCGACCTGCTGAATGCTCGCCATGATCTGCCGGCCGATATGCTCCGACACTTGCGGCACTACGGCGTTTCCGAGGGCGAAGAGTCTACGTCGGTCCAGTTCAGGGGAAGCCCCATCAGCCATTCGGTCCACTGGGGGTTCAGTCGCCCAATGTGATTGCCCCTGGCCGCCACCAAGCTCCGCAACCGCATATACGTATTCGGAATGCCCTTCTCGCCAGACAGCCAACGCTTGGTCATCTCGAACTCTTTGCGGCCAGATGGCTTGTAGTCGTTGGTCGTTGGGGTATGCCAGTACGAACAGCCGCTCCCGTGTGTGTGGGGCACCCATGCCGCACGCTGAAAGCACTGACCATTCCGCATTGAACCCGAGAATGTGAAGGTCGGCGAGGACGGTATCGAATCCTCGAACAAGGAGAGCTGCGACATTCTCAATGAGCACGTAATCGGGTCGTAGATCGCGAATGGTTGCTGCCATTGCTCCCCAGAGTGAGGACTTGGGGCCGGTAATCCCGTGGCGCGCGCCGGCGTTGGAGATGTCCTGGCAGGGGAAGCCTCCGCAGAGGATGTTGACATGGGGCCTGGACTCGCTTTCCCACCACTCGACGGTGGTGCGTACATCGTTGTGGCGTGGCACATTCGGCCAATGTTTGGCGAGGACTCGTTGGCAGTAGGGGTCGATCTCGACTTGCCCGACGGTGGTCATGCCAGCGCGTTCGAGGCCGAGTTCGAGGCCGCCGATGCCCGAGAAGAGGGACAGGATGTTCACATTCGTCTCCCGTTGTCGGATGTGCCGCAGTGGCGGCAGTGTCGGTAGGTGAGGGTGGACCAGCCGTAGTCGCGGATCATCGCTCACACTCGCCGTGTCTTCGAGGTCTCGGAGTTCGCTCACCCCTCACCCCCGGCGTCGAGGATGCGGACAAGACCTGCGTCTGCGTAGTCGTTCACGAACTCCCCCACCTGCCGCAGTGCCTCGGCCTGCCGGTCGATGGTGGCCTGCTGCTGCTCAATCACGGCCAGGAGGGCTTCGAGCATTCCGCTCAGCTTGTCGGGGTCAACGGGGACGAGAGGCTTTGCAGTGGACTTGATCTGGACCGTGATGACGTCTCCGGAAGTGAGGGCATCCCGGTACTCCCGTGCTTCGCGGATGGTGGTGTCGTGGTCGGTCATGGTGTGCTCCTGTCGAGGATTTCGGTGAGGGCGTGGACGACGCCCTTCACGGAGAGGAGGGGTCCGATGCCTATCGGGTCGTCCTGGTTTTGGCCGCTGTCGAGGTAGGCGCGGTATTCGTCGCGTAGCTCCCGCACTTCGGCGAGGATGGCTTGCGCGGCGTCACGCTCGGCGAATGCTTCGTCGGCGTGACGGACCGCCTCCTGCCAGCGGGACTTCCAATCGTCACGTCGTTGGTCGGCGTCCTCGATGTCGAACTGAGCCGCCTCGGCTTTGCGCGCCATCTCGCCTGCGTAGCCTCGTGTGGCTTCGAGTTCATCGCGCCCGCTGTCCATCTCGGCCAGCACCCGGCGTGCGAGGTCGACAGGGATCACGTCATGAGTCAGATCAGTCAAGCCGTCCTCGTGGGTAGCGTCGACACCATCCACCCACTGCTGCAACTCATCTCGTGCGGTCACAGGTCGCCGCCTTCGGGGGTGTGGAGGACGGTCGCGGGGAGTGTGGGTTCCGTCTGAGGGTCGTCATCGCCGGGGTAGAGCCACTTTGGCATCTGCCAGATTTCGTCCCAGTAACTCTCCATCACGAACCCGTCAGAGCCGTCTTCCAGGACGATTGAGCCGACCGGCAACGCTTTGAGTTGGTCCCTCGTCTCGATCACGCGGGGTGTCAGCCTCCTCACTGCTGCGATGAGGTCGTCGATGAGGTTGGCGGTCTCGCTGCTGCCTTCTACTCGATGGGCGGCGGCGAACCTCTCCGCGCGTTCGATGAGGGCGCGGGTGTCGTTGTCGGTCACTAGAATCCCATGCGCGGGGTTGTCGGCATCCGGCGTCGGCAGCACGTCACGCTCCCGTTTCAGCCGACCCACCTCGACCTCCGCAGCCTCCAACGCCGCACGAGCATCATCAAGTTGCCCACGCAGAGAACGCACCTCAACCTCATCCGTGCCATCCACGTCAGCCACCGCACGCACATCCGCCGAGAACTCATCACAGAACGCGTCCAAACGGGTGAACACTTCATTCCACGTCTTCGCAGTCATGCCACCATCTCCTGTCGAATCGACCTGGACTCCCCCGCTTCCGGCGCAGCCTTCCACGCCTCCGCCTCCGCCTGATTGGTCGTACGGAACACCTCAGTCCACCGACGCGGACGTTGCAGCGACAAATTCATTCCCACCGCAGGCTCCTTCTTCATGCACACGTAGACGATGTTCATTCCGTAACCTCCTGCGCTAGTTCGGTTTCGCGAGCAGTCACCTTGTCGAGTAGCGCGGCGACACGTTCGGGTTCCGTGTCGGCATACTTGGCGAGGTAGTCACGGGCTTGCGCACACTGCTCCAACGAGGACGTGGGGATCTTCGCGTCGAACGAGACGGGAATCTTCGACGGGGCGGGTTGCTCTTTCAGCGGCTCCACGCGGAATGGGGCACGCTTCCCCCGAGTCTTTGTGAGCGCAATCAACTTTGGGCCATCCAGATCAGACATGGCACTGATACGGATGCCGCCCACACGATCCTTGCCGAACGTGATCTCAGGATCGCGGTACAACATCAGTTTGCGACCCACGTACGGTTGCGACTTCGCACCCCACGCCTCGATGAGCACGCGAATCATGCTTTTGCCTGGCTTGTACGGTCTCGCAGGACCAAACTCGGCAGTCACAATCTCGACGGGCTGCTCCGAATTACCCGGTCGCACTTCGGTGATCGTGACGATCTGTGGTCCACCGATCAGGTCATCAGCGTTGATTTGATCGGAGCGTGGGGCTGCTGCCGCCACGAGGTCTATGTCGGTCATGCTGTGAACTCGATTTCTGTGAGCGTTCTTTCGGTCATGGGAAGTCCTTCGACGGCCTCGCGATAGAGGCGAATCATTTCGGCTGCGTTCGCCTCGAAAGCGCGTACCGCGGCAACGATCGCGTCGAACCACCGCTGATCGGGGTAGACGCGGTGCGTCCATAGCGGTAAGCCGCCGGCGTAGGAGATGTAGTCGCACCAGGCCCGCCCGGACACCAACATTCCGCACTGCATTTGCGCCATGTTCTCGATTGGCGGATGCCCGGACAGGATGGTTTCGATGTGCTTCTTCGGTCGGCGTGACTTGATCTCGATGAGGCCGTCCGATCCGACGAGTCCGTCAGGGCTGTAGCCGATCTCGAATCCCCATTTGTCCTCGACCATGAAGCCGACCTCGGTGACGGGTGCGTAGTGTTCGGCGTACTTGTTGCGGGCTTTGGGTTCGTCTTCGATGCCGCGGTACATGTCGTCGGAGATGAAGATGTCTTCGGTCCATTGGGTGATGCGTTCGGCGACGAGTAGCCCTGTGAGGTTGCGGGATTCGGGGTTGCTTGCTGGTTTGAGTGTCTTGGTGGTGATGAGTTTTCCGACGACGGATGCGGTGACCATCCCTCGGCGCTGGTTGTGCCATTCGTCGGAGCCTTGGAGCAGTTTGTCGTAGGTGGTGGGGGTCATTGGGTGGCCTCCTGGTTCCTGGTCCAGCGGTCGTAGTCGCCGTCGATCCAGTCCTTGTGGTCTTTGTCGTCGTAGTCGGCGCGCTTCGGGTGGCCGTTGTAGCCGTCGTCATAGGCAGTCATTGGTAGGTCGTCCCTGCTGCCCATTGGCGACGATTTTCGCGTTCGATGTTCCCGTGACGCAGGCCGATTGCCTTAAGGTCGCCACGAACGGTGTTGTGCTCGATGGTGTGGCGGATCATTTCAGCTAGGCCCGCCGCAACATCGTCATAGGTTTCCGGCCAGAACTCGGCCAGTGTGTCCCGCTTCGACTCGCCGCCATACGGCCCGTATTCGCGCACCTCGCGTGTGGGGCAACCCTCGATGTGAATTGAGTCCGAGTTGCGGTGCTCGTACCAGCAGAAGGTCCAGCCCCCCGGCGTCGAGACGGTGAGGCCATGTTCGCGGCAGTTGTCGAATGTCCCCCAAGTGACGAACTCTCCGAACTCTCTCGCGATCTTGGAGCCGACAATCCGGGCCATCGCTATCGGCGCATAGTCATCAGGAGAACCATCACAGCCTTCGTGCCACCAGGACGCGACGTCTTGCTCATCGCGGTGCTTGTCGATAGCGGATTGGAGAATCATTGGTGGGCCATCCTGTCGGCGTAGTCGAATGCTTCACGCCAAGTGGGGAATCCGCGGTCGAGGTCGCCGGGACCAGCGAGGAACGCCCACCAGGGCGCGAGGATAGGGTCGCAGGCCCGTACCACCTTCCAGCGGGCAAGAGGTATAGCTTCGGTCTCGAAGGCGATTAGTTCGCCGCAAGCGATCTCGGCAAGAATTCCCTTGTACTCGTTCATGCCGCCTCCTTCGCCCGCTGACGCAACACCTTGCGCCGTTGTGTTGCCGTCAACCCGCCATAGATGCCGAACTTCTCGCCACGATCCAAAGCCCACTCCAAACACTCCTGCCGCACCGGACAAGCCGCGCACACCCGTTTCGCCAGAGCAACATTCGCCCTCGACTCGTGAGCCTCCGGGAAAAACAGTTCAGGGTCAGCCTGCGAACATGGGGCGTCAGCAATCCACTCCGGCAACTTGGGCATCGCTTCAAAGATCGCCGTGTAGTTGATCGGCCTACACATGCCCGTCGCCTGCATCGTCGGGTTGTACTCGGGTGTCGCACGATTCGTCCGCACCTGCGCCACACGGGCACCGCCGACACGTTGACCGCCAGGATCGCCGGACTGAGGACGAACCACCGTCGTGTGGAACGCTGTAATGAAATCGCTCATGCTGCATCGCCTCTCTCCCTGGGGATTGCGCGAATCCCCTGCCACCACTCGCTCGGTGCCTGCTTGCCAGACATGGGGCACGGGTTTCCTGCTGTGTCGTTGTGTGTCCACACGGTGAATGCCATGTCCACGAGACGCAGACACACTGGGCACGCGCGGATCACGATGTCCCGCTTCACCGTCTCGCCTCCATCCATGCGATAGCGGTCTCCACGGCGGCAAGACGCGAGGGGCCAGGGATTCGAGTTACGTGATGACCCGAAACGACTTGCACTTCCCATTCGCTGCGCGGATGACCCACCCATGCGGCAAATCCGAGATCGTAAGCGAGGTCGTGCATCTCGTCCTCGGCGGCGATGATGTGCGACTCGGCGCTACGTTCGTGACGCCCTGGGAACTCGATCACTTCACTCATCACGACCTCCATTCGAGGACCGCGATAATCCCCAGCACCACAAGCGCATCCACCACGACGCAACCCGCGAGGATTAACAACCACACAGCCCGATTGGACGGCAGCGGCTTCGATGGTGGGATGGCGGTCAACTGGTGGGCGGCGTGCTCAAACTCGCTGCGCACCCGAAAGTCTCGGCATTCGAGATAGCAGTCCAAGTCGTCGTCGTCGGTCCAGCGGTCACACGTCATCAGTGCGCCTCCGCTTCGGCTTGCGTGATGTAGTAGTGGATACCGGGAGCACACTCGTTCCACCTGTCCTCATCAAAGGCGTCGGGGTGGACCATCTCACCAACGCGGTAGATGAACCCTGGATTGTGTTGGCTGCGTGCCTCACCCACGCTCTCGTTACCGTCAAGGATGGCGAGGACTTTGGCATACTCGGCGCGACACTTGCGACCAGAGGCGTTAGATCGCTTGGCGTCTGAGGGAATGAGGAGTTTGACGAGCATCCCGCCTTGGCATTTCTTCCAGCCGATGATGTCACCCTCGGGGCAGACGACGGTTTGGGCGAGTGCGGCTTCGGCATGGTCCGCGCCGTACAGGTCCGCGCCGGGCAGGTCCGCGCGGGACAGGTCCGCGCCGTACAGGTTCGCGCCGGACAGGTTCGCGCCGGGCAGGTACGCGCCGTACAGGTCCGCGCGGGTCAGGTTCGCGCGGGACAGGTTCGCGCCGTACAGGTTCGCGCGGGGCAGGTTCGCGCCGGACAGGTCCGCGCGGGTCAGGTTCGCGCGGGACAGGTCCGCGCCGTACAGGTCCGCGCCGGACAGGTTCGCGCGGGACAGGTCCGCGCCGTACAGGTCCGCGCCGGGCAGGTTCGCGCCGTACAGGTCCGCGCCGGACAGGTCCGCGCGGGACAGGTTCGCGCCGTACAGGTCCGCGCGGGCCTTCACTGCCTCCACAACAGCAGCCCGCACATCACCCGCAGACTCCGCCACATACAGATCACGGCCACCTATCGACTTGATCGTGACACTCACTCGTCATCTCCAGACTGGTTGGTATTCAATACGTCTCGACTCAGCAGGCGTGGTGAATACGACGCGACGATCATCACGACCATCACCCACACAATCGCGCACGCCTGCACCTCACTCGCACCCTCAGGCGCGAACAACACATCCATGAGGTTCATCCGGCCACCTCAAACTTTGCGCGAGACCGGCGAGACAACCCGGACGGGCGAGCAGACACCTGATGCGGCGACGTCGACTCGATATCCAACGCCTTCTGCACCTGCGCGCGCGTCATGTGCCACTTGTTCGACAACTTCACGCCGGGCCACTTCCGCGCCTGCAAACGGTTGACCACGAACTTCTTCGACACACCACGCGAACCATCGCTCGGCTGCAACAACGCCACAACCTCATCGATGGACAGTGGTTTCAGGTCGTCGATGACAGTCATCTGCGCTCCTTCGGGAAGTTGGTCCCCGACCCGACGTCAGTGGTCGGGTCGGGGTGCGCGACCGCCGGGGCGTGAGAGGTGCCCAAGTCGCGCTCTCTCGTGCAGCAACCCGCACGAGAGTGATCTGTGAAGTCGGGCCAGCCCTCGATGTCGACAATCGGGATGCCCATGAAGAGCTCCGGCCCAATGGATTCGGGTAGGTGGATCACAATGTCTGCGGTGTCGCCGTGGTCAGCTTCGACCCCTAAGACTTCGCAGCCGTAGTAGTTCATGCGCTTGCCACCTTTATCTGGATGTGGAAGCCGGCGTACGTGTACTCGGCAGCGACGAGGAGCGCGATGGAGCGGTTGGCGCATTTGACTGAGCGCCAGAGGTTTCCGTCGAGCCACCACACGATGTGCTTCATGCTGCATCACCGAAAGCCTGGACAGCGCAACGCAATGTTGCGGCCTCATCGTCAGTGAGATTGGCAGCCTTTATTGCCTCATCCACCGACAACGGCACATCCGTGTACGCGCTGTACAGTTCGCGCCCGGACTTCACCACCTGTGCCAACTCATCCGGCGCGGTAGCCTCCGCCGCGTCATACGAGACGTGCAGTCCATAGACGGGGGCAGCACATGCGAAGTAGGTGCGGTCCTGCTGTTCGGTCAATGACATGGATGGGACGGCAACGGTCGCGGGAGCCTGGGTCGCCGCAACCGGAGTCGGCTTAGCGACAGAGGATTCCGGGTCGCATCCGGTGATGAGAGCGACGCCGACAGCGGCGATGAGAGCAGCGGGCAGTTTCAGGTTCATCGGTTGGCTCCGTTCGAGTGACGGGGAGGCATTGACCCGTAGGCGACGAGCTTGGCGCGCAAGGCGAACAGTTCGTACGTGCGGCGAAGTGTGGGTGACAGGGATGTGCGATGCGGCGGGGCCGTGTGCTTGGCGGCGGTCATGACGGATCGCCAGTCGGTCGGAAGTCCTCGGAAACTCGTCCGTAGTGGGCGATAGCGTTTGCCAGCGCTGTGGCGTCTGGCCCACTAACTGAGTACGGGCCAATCTCGAACGACCATCCGGACAGCCCGTCGTCGGTGAACACCGTGCGCAATGGGACGGTGATCCACTC